>JAHJDP010000118.1 GCA_018831195.1 Candidatus Eisenbacteria bacterium
CAGCCAGCCGATGGTGCGGTCGATCTGGGTATCGATGCGGGCGGCGGTCAGAAGGTGTGAATGGAATTGCTGAGCCTCCTCCGGCTTCAGGCTTGTGCGGGTATTATAATGAGGGACCGGGTCGAGCAGTGCCTTGGGAAACAGGGAATCCCCGCGGTCGAGCCGGCGCTTGCGCTTGGGCACCGGAGGCCTCCCCGCACCGGTGAGCCGGCGGGCGCTGAACGGGCTTTCTCCATCCCGCACATCAAGGGAGGGAGGAGTCTTTTCAATCATCGATAAGGACTCCAAGGTTTGCGATACCGAACATCTGTATGGTATATTGCAACAAAGTCGAATGGGTTTCAACCCCTAAAATCATTATTCTTTGAAATATTTTCATCTCCAGATCCTATTATATATCAATATGTTACAGGGTCGCCGCCGCTGGAAAGTCGCTTCCGAGGAGAATATTTCTTCGGCCTGTCGCACGCGAGTGATGGACGGTTGGCGATCGGCGGACGGGGAATGCCTGCGGGCCTGTATGGGGCATTGTTCCGGCCTGAAACCGGTAGAACCTCAACGCGGCTTAGGCCGCATTCCGCGCCATGGTCTGCAGAAGCTCAATTACAGCCCACAGGATATTAATGGAATCGACGGCTTTGTCATAGCCAACAGCAATCATATCCGGCAGGCCAATTGTATAAACAAATCCGGCATCATCTCTTTCCAGATAACCCTCAGCCACCAACTCACTCCGTAGCGTGACATGGTCAATTTCAAGACGGATGGCGACCGCTGCGATCCACAGGCGAAGGAGGCTGTTGACTTCCGCTTCGCTGTAGATCTTATAAGAGTCGAAGAGCAAGCTCGCACTCTTCAGCAGGATGTGTTTATCCCGCTGACGGCGGGGCAATCCCTTTTGACCGCTCTTGAGGCAATATTGAACCAGGCATTTTATAAACTCATTCTTGGTTATGAGGGTCATGGCCGGCCTCCAGCATATGTTCGCAAATTTGAATATCGCTTTCAGAATTGACGATGAGATGCGCCGAGAGTCATCAGAAGACTAATAATAGTTTTCCACAAACGTCCTTCATTTTTCACAATATTTTCATTTGCAATCAACCCATCATCTTCACGTGTACCTTCCGGTTCCTCGGCCCGTCAAATTCGCAGAAATAGATTCCTTGCCAGGTGCCGAGAACAAGGCGGCCGTTCTCGACAAAGACGTCTTGTGTCGATCCGATGAGACTTGACTTGAGGTGGGCGGCGCTGTTGCCCTCGCCATGCAGATAGTATTTCTGGTCCCAGGGAACGATCCGCTCCAGATCGGCCAGGAGATCGTGAACAACATCGGGGTCGGCATTCTCATTGATCGTCACCGCCGCCGTCGTATGCGGAACAAAGACCGTCACCACGCCCGTCTGAATACCCGATTCTTTCACCGCCTTCTGCACGAGATGTGTGATATCGACGAGCTGGGCATGCTGTCGTGTTTCAACCGGTATTGTCGTCATCATGGCGGATCCTCCTCAATCGATTTCCAAGGCAGCGCCTATCCCTCAGGTCTAATATTTGGATAACGCATATCCTACATGGCCATTATCTTATCCTACCGGCGTTTGTTGGACAAGAATATGTTCCAACATGAAAAGAGCGCCGCTCTCCGAACAATAAGACACGCTGGCAAAATGAATCGCCACACCACTGTTCATCCCGCGGCTTCAGGCCGCCACCAGAAAACGGAGTTTCTGTCATGCTCAAGATCGGCGGGCGGGTAGGATTCGACCGGCTGCAAGAAATGGAGCCACACTTCAAATCGATCGATTTCCCGATCGAGCTGGCGCGCGCGCTTGGTATGGAAAATATCACAATCCACCCGAATTTGATCAAAGGGGGCCCGCGAGTTCCTGCACAAGTCGGCGAGAAGAATGATCAAGCGACTCGGACGGCGCATCAGAAAACAGCGCTCGGTTACATGAAGCGGCTCGGCGGCGGGGAGATCTTCTCCATCGAAACATTCGGCGGATCCCGCCGCCTCTTTACACCCCAGGAACTAATGCAACAGAATCTCCCCATGACGTTGGATGTCGCACACATCCACAATGGCGCTCGGATGGTCGGGTCCGGTGATCCTGGAATACCTTCCCTGGCATCACTATCGCGTCAGAGACGACATCCACGCCCTCAACGAGCATCTTGCCACGGGACGAACGCCGAAACTTCTTCCCGCATCCGATCACTTCCGGAATCAGCCGGCGCGGTACGGTTATCATTGAACAGATCTCAGGTCGCCTGGGTCAGAAGAGGAGTGTCGTCACCATATATAATGTAGGGAGTCCGAGAGGGGCGATGATGGCGGCAGAGCGCCCTGAAGGATGGAATGGCAGGGGGAAAAATCACTGCATCCGGCCGAGCGATTGCAGAAACTTATCGGCTTCCAAATATACCGCCTCCTGCGCGGTTACCGGCGCAGAGACAACAAGCAGCAGGATCATCCCAAAGATCAATATCATTTCAGCAACATCATCTTCCGGGTCAGTGTCTCCCGCCCTAGATCGAGGGTATAGAAGTAGACACCCGGCGCCGCGTCGCGGCCGGCTGAATCCTTCCCGTCCCATTGCAGCGAGTATCCGCCCGCTGTTTTGTGTTCCTGTGTGATCATTCGGATGAAGCGCCCGGCGGCATCGTAGATCACGAACTTGGCCTGCCCCGCTTCAAAAATCGAATAGCGGATCTCCGTCATCCCACCGAAGGGATTCGGTGTGTTCTGCGCCCAGAGCCCGGTGTCGCCCGGCAAATCGCCCGGCGTATCGCCCGGCATATCACCGAAGCTATCGACATCCGCTAGAGGGTTTATTTTATAAAGTATAAGCTGCCCCGCCAGGGCATAGTGCGGCTCGGTGTGGCCGTTGTAGTTGTAGTTGCAATCGGTGCAGGTCCCGGGGGATACACAATCCGGATTGTTGGGGCGGCAGAGATTTTCGTAATCATAAATGTTATAGTCGAGGGTGATCGATTCACCGGGCACAATATCGTTGGTAATATCCAAATCCCACGGGATGACATCGGCGCCGGGGCACCATCCGGCCCTGGCATAGGGCCATGTCCCGCCCTGGGGACTGCAGGGATTGACATTGCAATCATACCGCCACAGCTGGTGCGTAAACTCCGTTTCGCCGGCCAAGATGGTGTGCCACATGGCGCAAAATTCAGCGCAATTGTATGTGTTCCCCTGCCCATGCCCCGTGGTGATCACGCGCACTTTTGCGGCCGCGATATCCTCATCGATCGGCACATCGACGGGCTGCAGATATTCCTCAATCGGCCGCGACGGGTCTCCATACACCGCATGGTAATTGCTCCACAAATTGATGATTTGATACGGCTCATAGGTGGCTCCGCCTTCAATAAAGGCGAAATCGAGGGTCACCAGCCATCCTTTGACTCCCCCAATCCAAGATTCGATATAGTTACTCAATGTCACTTCATTGTGCAGGATCGGTTCGTAATCGGAAACATCGATCTCCCATGTGCAGGATCCGGGATAGTTGCCGCCGGTGATATCGTAGGGCGTGACAATACGGGCGATTTCGTATGGGATGACTTCGCGTCGGCCGGTGAGTCCAGGATCGCCGGTGTCATGAAGCACCGTGAGATGACCCAGCCGGTCCCAGGGATCGCAATCGCCGGGCGCCGTTGGACATCCCAGCCTGTAAAAGAGAACGATCTTTCCATAGGCCGCCGTTGTGTCGGGGAATGTAAATGTCTGTTCATGCGGATCGGCCCAATTGTAAAAGTCATTCTCAAATGTCCGCACCCAGGTTGTGTCCCCCGAGGCGGCGTGCAACGAAGAAGTTAGACACATGACGGTCACTGCCGCCAAAACAGCGCCCATTGCCGATCGTATCATCCTGCTGATCATCGCCTTCCCCTTTGCTGTTGGGATACTTCGTCTGGGATACCGGCCACTGTCAGAGATGATCGTAGATGAAAATCGGGGCCGGTCTCAAGGGGAATCGAACCCGCCCGGCGCTCCCCGCTCTTCGAAAAACTCGTACGCATCGATGAGATCCAGGTAGGCGCCGTCGAATCCGGCGCTCAAGATCTTCTGGAGGTAGGACCCGGATTGTCCGCAAATGATCTCCTGCCATTCATCTTCCCAGTATTTAACTTTATAATTCCCCGGCCAATCGGGATTTTCTTCGGCAAGCCACGCGGGGGGATGCTGCGCCCAATCCGTCTGCCAGTAATATCGATAGTCTTCCGCTTCCCCAATGGACATATAGGCAATAACGAGGCGGGATCCCCCTGAATGCTTCATGCGCAAGGGTTCAATCTCGCCGGATGTCAATGCGCTGTCCTCATAAAATGCGTCGATGATGAGAATATCATAATCGGTTTGCGCGAGAGCAGCCAGATATGTCTGCCTGTCCGCGAAGGAGGATCCATCCAGCAGATAGAGAAAGTTTTTCGCCGCCTGGAGATTGCCCACATTCCCATTGTGCTTATTAAAAGGCGGATAGGGATAAGGAGGAATATTGTCGAGGTCCCGGTGATTGGCGGCAAATGAGATATACCCTCTCAGTTCACTCTGAAGATATGAATTGTCGACGAACGACCTAGTTGAACAATAATCCGTGACCAGCACCTCAATATTGTTTTCTTCCGCAAGATTCATAAACGCCAACATTTCGTCCTTCTCCGCCCCCGGCGTCGCCGTATTGTCGGCATTGTAGCCATAAAAAAGATCTTCTCTTCCTATCCCATTAATGGACGCCAAATAGACCGCGGAAATCGCTCCGTCGGCACCGCCGTTTTCCGTGAGCAGTTCATGGCCGTTTTGTGGGATAATCTCAAATGAGACATCGATTCGTTTGGATTCCGCGCTGATTTTCTCGACGAAATTTCTCATTTCGGTCCGATAGGTTGTCGTTTCCGGCGCCTCGCTTCCTGTTCCGTTGTCACCGCAACCCAGGATGAGAAAGCTCGAGACGAGGGATTCGATCAAAATGCCGCCTTTGCCGACCCGTCGCATACAGCCTCCGTCATGGTGGCCCGGCCGACCGCCAACGGCCTATAGGCAACCGTCAATCACCAGAGTTCTTCAGACGCCACTCTGCATCCACCGGATACATCTTGCGCAGAGACGCTGGATCGATCATTCACACAGGATCCGCCTCTCTGCAAGTTTTGCCGGCCTGGAAACGGAAGGACCCGAGCCGCTCTTGGCTTGTTTTTTCCGGGGAAAATCGTATGATTCTTTGATATATGTCCGGTTTGGCCCTGGAATCCCGGGAAAGGAGCGTTCCTTGAGACCCGTTCTTAAATTTCTAGATGATGCCTTAATTCAGGCGATTCTCTCCGAAGCCCGGGACATCCTTTGTCATTTAGGGATGGAAATCCATAACAAAAACGCCCTAGCTCTGCTTGGAGATCACGGCGCCGACATCGATATGGGCCATTGGCGGGCCAAGTTCCCCGGCAAGCTCATCGACGACGCCCTGGCGGCGGCCCCGAACTCCTTCAAGCTATATAATGCTTATGGCGATGTCGCGCACGATCTGGTGGATAACAATGTGCAATTTGTTCCCGGATCGGCTGCGATCACCGTGCTGGATTATGAAACCGGCCGGATGCGCAAGCCCACAACGGCGGACTACATCCAGCACGTCAAGCTCGTTGAGGGGCTTTCAAATATCGCGTCACAAAGCACGGCTTTTATTGCGGCGGATGTCACTGAACAGATTCAGGACAGCTACCGATTGTATCTGAGTCTTCTCTATGGCCGGAAGCCCGTCGTGACCGGCGCCTTTACCATTGAGTCCTTCAATCTTATGAAGGATTTACAAATCGCCGTCCGCGGCTCGGAAGAGGAGCTGAAAGCCAAACCCCTCACCGTGTTTTCGGTCTGCCCCACCGCGCCGCTCAAGTGGAGCGACGTCACCTCTCAAAACCTCCTCGACTGCGCCCGCAGCTCGATTCCGGTTGAGTATATCTCGATGCCTTTGCTGGGATTCATGTCGCCGGTGACGATCGTCGGAGGCCTTGTACAACACACGGCGGAAACACTAAGCGGCCTTGTTATGAGCCAGCTGGCCAATCCCGGCGCACCGGTTCTCTACGGCGGTTCGCCGGCGCTCTTTGATGTCCGCTTCGAGACCACTCCTATGGGCGCGGTGGAAACTCAAATGATCGACTGCGCCTACAATGAAATCGGCAAATATCTCGGTCTTCCGACGCAGGCGTACATTTCATTAAGCGATGCAAAGCAGCTTGACGCTCAAGCCGGCCTCGAAACCTCCATGGGCGCAACCCTCGCCGGTCTCAGCGGTATCAATAGCATCAGCGGACCCGGTATGCTTGATTTTGAAAGCTGCCAGAGCCTCGAGAAACTGGTGCTCGACAATGAGCTGGCCGGGATGATCTTTCATCTTCTCCGCGGCATCGAGCCAAAGGAGGATTTCCCCGCCCTGCCCCACTTCCAGGAGCTTGTCAAAGAGGGCCATCTGCTGATCGCCAAGCACACACGAAAACACCTTCGCACAGAACATCATTTCCCCGGCCCCGTGATCGATCGGGCGAACAGCTCCCGCTGGCTTGAAGAAGGGGCTTTAACACTCAATGAACGGGCTCATCGCGAGGTTGAACGCATTCTCACCGCCTACCAGCCGACGACCCTGCCGCAATCGGTGAAAGCGGAATTGACCGAGCTGATGGAGCGCGAGGCGCGGCGCCATGGCATGGACGCCCTTCCCACACAAAGTTAATGAGAGAGCAGATTCAAATAGCTGTTCAGGATATTCTGCCGGACCCGGCCCCGGTCTTTGCGCTGCAGGGCTATCCGCCGAATGTCCATCCGGATGCCCGTGCCCTTGGTATTTTCAAATCGGCCATGGGATTGCTCCTTGGCCTGGCCCGTCCGGTCGCCGTTTGGATGGATATCACGGCCGAAGAATTTCAATCGATCTATGAGGGCGAGGGCGACAACGCGCCGGCAACGCCGCTTGAAAGGATCTACCCACAGGCGGAACATTTCGTTCTCTTCGCCGCCACGCTCAACGAGCCTGTTTGCGATGAGATCAAGGCGCTCTTTGCAAATGACGATTTTGCCCTCGGTGCGATGCTCGATTCATTGGCTTCCGTCGCGGCCGATCTCATGGGCGGCCGCATAGAAGAACATTACCTTCGCACGGCATCGTCCTCTCCGGGTCCGAACAGCAATGGGCTGATGCGGTACAGCCCCGGTTATTGCGGATGGCATATCAGCGCACAAAAAGCTCTATTCAGGAGACTGCGCCCGGAGGGCATCGGCATCACGCTCCGGGAGAGCTATCTCATGCAGCCGCTCAAATCGATATCGGGCGTCATGCTTTGCGGGCGCCCTGAGATACATCGATTTAGACCCGATTATCCCTTTTGTTCTGAATGTTGTACAAAGAGTTGCGTTGATAGAATCAAAAAGATGAAGAAGGGGCGGCCTCCTGAGGTGAGATCAGATTGAGCGCCGGCTTTTGGGAAACAGGGGAGAATGAACGATATGAGCCTTCTAAGCCAGATATCCGAACAACTGCAGCTGGGCCTCGAGGAGGAGGTTGCCGCACTGACCCGTGAGGCGATTCAGCAGAACATGACGCCGAAGGATATACTCGACAACGGACTCATCGCAGGAATGAACATTGTCGGCGAGAAATTTCGCTCGCACGAGTTCTTTCTGCCGGATGTTCTACTGGCGGCGAAGGCGATGTACGCGGGCATGAACGAGATTAAGCCGCTGCTGATCAAAGACAAAGTCCCATCAATGGGCAAGGTCGTCATCGGGACGGTCCGGGGCGATCTCCATGATATCGGCAAAAACCTCGTCGGCGTGATGTTGCGAGGCGCCGGCTTTGATGTCATTGATTTAGGAAATGATGTTCCTCCCGCAAAATTTATTGAGACCGCCAGGAACGCCGGCGCGAAGGTTATCGGCATGTCCGCTCTCCTCACAACGACGATGCCCGCAATGAAAGAGGTTGTGGCGTTGTTGAAAAGCGAAGGGCTCACTGATCAAATTCATACTATCGTCGGCGGCGCTCCTGTTTCACAAGAGTACGCTCGGGAAATCGGCGCCAGCGCCTATAGCTATGATGCCTCCAATGCCGTTGACAGGATAAGGGCGCTGATGAATTGAGCCGGCGGATATTGGCAACCGCCAGGCAGCCGCGGGCCTATTGTGGAAGACATGCACCGCGGGTGGACGCCAGAGAGCAAAATGAACTCATTTTTATCCCGAATTAAAAACGGTGAAATTCTTCTCGGCGACGGCGGCATGGGAACACAACTCATGAAGGGTGGGCTGCCGGTCGGTGAGGCGCCCGAGACGGTTAACCTAACGCATCCCGAATCTCTGGAACAAATCGCCGCGGCCTATCTCGCGGCCGGGGCCGATCTCGTCACAACGAATACATTCGGCGGATCGCCGTTAAAACTTGCCCTCCATGGAATCGGCGAACATGCCGAAGCGATCAACCGGATCGCCGTTGAAGCCGCGCGCCGGGCGCTGATAGCTTCCGGCGGAAACGCCTACGTATCCGGCTCCTGCGGTCCCTCGGGGCGCACCCTGAAACCCTACGGCGACATGGATCCCGGGGATGTTTATCAAAGCTACGCAATGCAGATGAGTATCCTTGTTGAGGCGGGCGTCGATCTCGTCTGTATCGAGACAATGATGGATCTGGCGGAGGCGGTTCTCGCCGTCAAGGCGGCGAAAACGATCGCTCTGGATATCCCCGTGATGGCGACGATGACATTTGATGCCACCCCGCGTGGATTTTACACCATCATGGGAAATGATATCCCCACCGCCGCCAAAGGCCTCGCTGAAGCCGGCGCCGATTTGATCGGCTCAAACTGCGGTAACGGGATTGAGAAGATGGTTGAGATCGCGCGGGAATTTAAAAGGTGCAGCTCCCTGCCGCTTGTTATTCAATCTAATGCCGGTCTCCCCACGATCAAAGGCGGGGTGACAACTTACACTGAGACGCCGGAGTTTATGGCGGCGAGGGTCGGCGCACTCATCGAATGCGGCGTATCGGTCATCGGGGGGTGCTGTGGAACGACGCCGGAGCATATCAAAGCCTTCCGCCGTGTCATCAATTCGAGGCGTTGATTTCCTGAACCCATAGCGCCATGCCGCCGGTGGGACAAAAGGGAGAGGATCATTGATTCCGGCCCAGCCACCATAGACCTGCCGCTCAGGGCAGGTTCGCCTCTTTGACGAAACCAGATTCGGATCCTCTCCCTTTGAATATTCTCAGACTTACTCCATTGTCGAGCGCCGGGGTTTTTAGTGATCGCAGAAGTTTTCACCGTCCTGCAAGGATCCGTCAAGGAAAGATTGAACCAGCAGGGCCGGTTCAACAATTTCGGCGCCGATAAGAACCGCTATCTTTTGTTGTTTGAACAAATCTCTTGCCCGCCCTCCCATACCACCGGCAATCACGAGGCTTACATCTTGCTCAGCAAGCCATTGAGGCAGCAATCCGGGCTCGTGGGGCGGGGCGGGGATCCGGCTTTCCTCGCCTGCACTTTTTGATTCCAAATCGACATCAATCACGGCGAATTCTTCGCAGTGGCCGAAGTGCGGGGATAGTTTTCCTGCAGTCACCGGTATGGCTATTTTCATTAAAACTCCTTCCCTATTGGGCGGCCTTGATTATAGTTACCCACATTTTAACAACTTAGCCGCCGACAATAATCCACTCCTTCATGACATTACTGAGCCTTGCACTTCCTCGAGCAGATCTATGAAGAGATTTCTATATTCAGGCAACGCATCGACAATCGCGCGTCCCAACGAATAGGCTTCCGCGATTCTCCCATCTGAGGGAATTTCGGCAAGAATGGGGATTTCCTTGGTTTTGCAATACCGATGTACCCTGTCGTCGCCGGTCCCGACGCGATTGATGACAATCCCATATCTGAGTTTGAGCGCCTCGATCATCTCAACAGCCACAACAAGATCGCCGTATCCGCGGGGGGTCGGTTCGGCGACAAGAACGACAAAATCGGTGTCTTTGACCGCGGCGACCGTTGGACACGTCGCGCCGGGCGGTGAATCGATGATGGTTAGTTCATTTCCCTTTTCATGCGCTCGGACCGCCCGGATCAGCGGCGATGATATCACTTCCCCAATATTAAGTTTTCCCTGGACCAATGTGACCCGGCCGCTCCGGCCGCGCTCGATCACTCCGATTTCATGTAACGATTCAACGATTGCGTCTGTAGGACAGGAATGAATGCACTCGCCACATCCATGGCAAAGCTCAGGAAAGACGAGGGGCTTGGATCCCAGCATGATGATGGCGTTATACTCACAGATGTCCCTGCAGGCGCCGCACCCCGTGCATTTCTGCGCGATAACATTGGGCGTGAGAACGGACAACGATCTGGCATCCATCTCCTTGGGATTCAGAAAGTGATGGCACTTCGGTTCCTCGACATCGCAGTCAAGCAATAGAACATCTTCCCGCACCGCCGAGGCCAGACCGATGGCAACCGTCGTTTTTCCCGTTCCACCTTTACCGCCCGCAATTGATATTTTCATGGTTCCAGCCATCCTCGATTCATCACATCGGTCCTTCGCATCCTTCATCTCGGCCTTCCGTCATTCCGCTTTTGGAGGTCTTGAAAAGAATTCATCAACTCGATTCATGAGTGCTTGGAATTGATCTCTCAATCCCGATATCTCGCTCCGGAGACTTTGAATGTCGCCGGGATCCGACCCCTGTCCTGAATACTCAACATCTCCTTCAGAGAACCTCACAGGATAATCACCACGCCAGCCGTATCCTCTTCCCCGTCGAAAACCGCCGAATCCGCGAAAGCGCCGTCCGCGACCAAAACCTCTTCCCATTCCGCCGAAACCCGGATTCATGAAGCCTGGATTTTCATATCCGGAACACAGTCCAACGGCTCTGCCTGTTCTCGGGCCTTCACCTCTGGGGCCTCTTCGATCTCCTCCTGGCATTGGTACACCCTCCTTCCTTCTGTTCTTGGTTTTCACAATAATTATTGCGGTTGCCGCGCATCCTCCACCGGCCGCGGCAGCGCCCACCGGAACCCATCATCATTCCCGGCTCGAGTTCGCCGCGATGATAGCTCCGGAGAGAATCCTCCACTGTCCCCGAGATCCAGGAATAGAGCGCTATGCCGCATTGCTTGATTTGATGCGCGGAAGTCTCATCTATGGCGCCGCAAATTAAAGCCTCCACGCGCTGATCAACCAGCAGCCGGATCCGATCTTGCGATGAGAATCCATCGGTCATGAATTGCGCGGCATCCGCCGACTCGCCGGTCTTCGCCGTCGTAATATAGAAGGCTCCCGCGCAGTCAAAGCGTGGTGAGACTCGGTTCCCGAATGTGGCGACGGCGATCTTCATAGACGGATCCTCTTTGTGCCCAATACAACAGAAAGCAGAAATCGAGCCAATACCCGACGGAGGGAGTAAACCTCTTAACGCATTTATTTCTAACAAGATGCAGAACAAGAGTTCGTATCGCAATATTGCAACCCAATTGCAATATTGAGATTTCTCGCAGCGTGATGTTGCATTATCGCAACCTCAGGGGTCGGGGTCGACGCCCGGGTTCGTTTGAGACCGTGAGCTCTCATCGGAGTGATTGAGGTTAGGGATAGCGAATGCCGTATTTCTGCATCCAGCGCCAGAGGGTGGCTTTGTGTATACCCAGCTCTTCTGCGGTGCGTCTACGATTTCCATGGTGTTTATGTAAAACATCGACAATCACCCTGAGTTTGGCCGCTTGAATCGGATCACCGGCGGACACGCCGGCTTGCGCCGGCCCGTGCGCGGTATGGTCCTTCGTTTGCAAGGGGAAGCCCTCTGCCCCTCTTCCGCCCGCATCACGCGCCTCCCCGGCGAGGATTTCAAGCGGCAGGTGTCGGCGCTCTATCGTTGTTTCGTGACAAAGAACAAAGGCGTGTTCAATAACATTTTCAAGCTCCCGGATATTTCCAGGAAAGGAGTGCTGCATAAAAAGATGCATGACTTCATTGGAAACGCTTTCGATATTCTTTCCCATCTTGGCATTGAACTGATGTATGAAATGCTCCACAAGAAGAGGAATATCCTCCCGCCGCTTTTTAAGAGGCGGCAGAACCATTTTCATGATATTCAACCGATAGTAGAGATCGTCACGAAACGTCCCCATGGCTACGAGGTCCGCGAGCGTCCTATTTGTCGACGCAATGATCCTGACATTGGCTTTAATGGGTTTGATGGAACCAAGCGGTTCGTATTCCTTCTCCTGCAGGACCCTCAGCAGCTTCACCTGTAATGCGGTGGAAATCTCGCCGATCTCATCCAGCATTATCGTCCCACCCTCGGCAAGGGCGAAGCGACCGGGTTTATCTTTCTTAGCATCGGTGAAAGCGCCCCGTACATAACCAAACAACTCCGATTCGAGCAATGTGTCCGGCAATGCGCCGCAATTGACGACAATGTACTTTTTGTTTTTTCGCGGGCTGAGATTATGGATCGCTTTCGCAAAGAGCTCTTTACCGGATCCACTCGGCCCTTCAATCAGGACCGTGCTTTCGCTGGTTGCAATATCCTGCATAATTCCGAAGATACGTTTTATTTCATGGTTCTTGCTGATGATATCTTCAAAAGAGTATTGTTCACTGATTTCCTTTCTGAGAATTTCTATGGCGGATAGATCCCGAAATGTTTCGACGCCGCCGACAATGGCGCCCTTGTCATTTCTTAGAACGGCGGTGCTGATACTCAGCTGAATTTGCCTACCGTCGCTGTTTAATATATTGATCCGGTGATCGACAAGATTTTTCCGCGTTTCCATTGTCTGCCGCAGGGCGCAAGCTGTCTGGCAGATATCAGCGCGGAAGACATCAAAACATTTTTGCCCGATCGCCTGCCTCTTGGAAACACCCGTAATGCGCTCCGCCGCCCGGTTGAAGGAGGTGATATTCCAATCCTTGTCGACGGTAAAAACACCGTCGGCAATTGAATCGAGAATCACTTCTGTATGGGGTCTTGCCAATTTCCCTAATCCCTACCCATATGGTTATCCGGTTCGCTGCCGACAAGAGCCCGGTCGAAACCGGGCTCTTGTTGCAAAGCGCCTGCCAACGACTTTCGCATTTCCCATGCTGCCCGGATTACTTGTATTCCCTTTCGCCGACCGCCGGTTGATAAGCGGCCTTGACTTTAATCCATTCAAAACTCGGCTCGATATCGGTGACCTGGATTTTTGCAAAATGGTTGTCGCCGGTCCAAATGGCATAGACATGGCCCATCAAGGCTTCAATCGAATGCCCCGCGTCGGCATACCCTGTTTCGGGCGCTTCGTCGGCATCATCCCAATCCTGCATGTAGCCGATATCCTGGATCCAACCGGAATTGATGCCGTCGATCCAGGCCCTGACACCGGCTCCGGGATTGAACCGTTCGACCATGATGTCGCCCGAGCCGCCCGGCGTATCGTAATTGCTATCAAGACTGGTGCAATCAACACGCTCAAAGCTCGAAACCTCAAGCCCGGCCAACGTCGGCTCCGCCTGTTTCGCATAGAGCGTGATCGTTGTTCCCGATTCAGGGCGCGGTGTGTCGGCGATGATATTGCTCGTATAGCTGATATCGCTCCAATTGTCTTTCGCCGCGACCACGAGGAAATGATAGGTCTCGCCATTGGTCAATCCGTCAATGACAATCGACTTGAGCTCTGAACAGGGAGGTGTCACGGAAAGCGAATCGACAACCTCAAAACCATTGGGAACCTCCTCGCGAGGATCCGCGCCACCGCCGTAGGGACCTGAAATAAAATAGACCTTGTAGCCGACGAGATCGTCGTAATTACTGCACCACCAGAAGAGGGTCACCTCTTCATCACCTGTAATACTATAGAGTCCGAGGGGGGGCGCTAGATCCTCCGGCGCCACCACCGTTGTCGTCGTGTCATCGCATCCCATAAATCCGACCATCATCAGCAATACCACCATCATCAGCAACTTCTTCATGCCGCCCTCCTTGTCTATCTGCGGGTTCTGGCCCCGTAAAGGCCTCACGCCCATCGATACCGGCTCCTGATGCTATGGTTCCCTGGGCGATCGATCATCACGCGGAGAGTACCTATTGAACGCCATTTATTCAATGTCGCTGTAACTCTTTCTGTTATTAGATAGTTACGAAGTACCCCGTATTCTAGTTGATCCTCCCTTCACCCCGATCATATCCTGTGTGGGCCATATCCAAACGCGCGCCCCCAGGAGGATCGCATGTCAACGATTTCGACCGAAGTGGTGAACCGCACTCTGGTCATCAAGCTGAATCGCGGAACAACAAACGCCGTCAATCTGGACCTCCTGCGGGAGCTGGGGCGGACGCTTGATGACTCGGCGTCGGACGACTCGCTCTCCGCCGTCCTGCTCACCAGTCCGAACGAGAAATTCTTTTCGATCGGTTTTGATATTCCGTGGTTGATCGATCTTTCCAAAGATGATTTTTCAATCTTCTTTAGGACCTTCAACCGCCTTAGTCTGAAATTGTTTACTTTTCCAAAGCCGACACTCGCATCGATTCCCGGGCATGCCGTTGCGGGTGGCTGCATCCTGGCGCTCTGCTGCGATTATCGTTTCATCACCGAGGGACACAAGCTGATGGGTTTGAACGAAATCAAGCTTGGCGTGCCGATCCCTTATCCATCCGATTGCATTCTCCGGCATCTTGTCAGCACACGCTATGTGCGCGAAATGCTTGATACCGGTGATTTTTATCCTCCGGAGAGATTGATACAAATGGGTCTGGTCGATCGCGTTTTTCCGCAGGAAGCCCTGTACGCCCAATCACTCGACTGGGTGACGCGGCTCGGAAATCAGCCGGCTCATGCTTATGCGATGATTAAAGAAAACCGCGTGGCACCGGTCGAGCGTCAGATCCTGGAACGGTTGGAAGAGAGGGAAAGAATCTTCATCTCCCTCTGGTACGCCGACGATGTTCGCCGGCGGTTACGCGAAGCGATGGAGCGTTTTTAGCCCCTACTCGCCTTTATTGCAATTTGACAATTTTATTCATGAGAACTTGATCGTTCAACCGCAAGCGGGCGAAATAGGCTCCTCCCGCAACCGGGTGTCCCTCATTGTTCCGCCCATCCCAAATCCATGAATGGCGGCCGGGGGACAGGTCTTTGTCGGCTAATACTCGTATCCGGCGGCCCGTCAGCGAGAAGACGGCTATCTCGGCGCGCCCGGCTACAGCCGTTGTGAAAGCTATCACAGTTTGTGTCACAAAGGGGGTCGGGGTCGCGCTGAACGCGAGCGCCGGCAGAGGATCCATAGGCGAACCCGGTGCAATTCCTGTGACCCAATCTAATATGATTGTGCTATGCGTCTTGTTCCCGGCGGCATCAACGGAACAGACCTCGATCTCATACTCCCCGCCTGGAAGATGAATAAACTCGTCTAGAAACAATTCGGTGTGGAAATAGCACTCATCAACGCCGCCAAGCAGCAGCGGGTTCCAGCATGTGGGAGGAACACGGTAAAAGACATCCTCTATCGGGACATTTTCATATACGGTCACGATCAGCCTGGGGATTCCGCTGCTATCGGCAAAAGACAAGAAAACTTCCGGGGGCTGGCAATCTATTTCGAAGGAATTGCCGTGGAGTCCAGCGGCGGGAATTGGAGAATTGTCGGGGTCCCGGAGGATAAGAGCCCCAGGCGTAATGTTTGTGGCCAGTGGAACGGTTTGTTCCAGGCCTCTATTGATCATGTAGAAAAGATCGCCATTCCCCGTCGCCAGCGGCGCAGAGCCCCCAAGAATCGCCCCGCTGATATTTCGCTCATCTCCTGATCCAAGATAATAGTACTGCGTCGGATACCCGCCCCCCGCGAGGGCCAGAAAACCTCCCTCCTCAAACCGGAGATTATGGAGCTTCGCGCTTGCAAAGGTCAGCCCGGCATTAAAACCCCGAAGCCCCGGAGAGGCCAGGTCCTGGTTGAGAACAACATCCACCGAGCGCCAGGCGGCACATCGGATAAGCTGGCTTGGAACTAGATAAACCAGCCCGCTTGGCAATTCCGCCCTCGGCGACCATAAAATATTCGCGCCGACTCCATCGCCAAAAGCGCCATTGGGGCCCGCATTGTCTCCCCACCAGGAATCTTTTGAGGAAAATTCGTATGCCGCCGAACCCTGGATATAGTCCAGCCCGGCGCCTTCGTTATTGAAATAGAAATTACCCCCCAGGTTCCAATAGTAGGCGTCTGTTGTATAGACTCTATCCAGCTTCAATCCAGCAGATGGTGTCGGGGTAAAATCGGAGAACAGATGGTAGGAAAGGATATTTTCGGAGACTTTTACATTATCATAGTATTGCCCGGCGTCATCATCGCTGGAAAATAGAATTCCGGACATCCCTCTGTTTTGAGAACAGAGATTGGATTGCAGGCGAATATAGTCTCCCCCGCCCGTCAACCGAACGGCTCCGCGAGAGATCAGCGGATCTTGATAGGGGGTGGTATTTTTCGTTATCGTATTGCCGATAATACGAAGATAGCGAACAGGCGCGCCATCTCCTGGGGCGCCGGCGTCACCCGCGATGACAATAGGATGACTGTTATTGGAGCAGATGAGGTTATCCCGAATATTAATCCAAGTGAGAATATCCGCGGCCCCGGTCGTATGAAGCCCGATCGCTACGCCCCGTTCCAGCGCCTCAAACCGATTGTCCGAGATGAAGAGCCCACACAAGGTTCCCGCGCCGTAAATTCCCGTATCGAGGCCCTCGAAGCATAGGTCCTCAATGTCGATCGACAATAATCCCGGAGCCCCTCCGTCGAGTAGGATCCCACCTTCCCAATCGGCCGGATTATAATCTCCAATGATTCCAAACCCCATACCCTGGATTTCGATATGATGGACTCCCGCGCCAACAACGATGGCATAAGGAGTCGAGCCATCGTCGATCAGATCATTCGATAGAATATAGGTTTCGCCGGACGCGGTGAGAGTCTCTCCCCAGCTGGAAATCGGTATCGACGCAGAAACTTGGGTCGACGATATAAAGAAAATTCCTACTAAAACACAGATAATAAAACGCATGGTGATCATGCCACCTCCGCTCAACGCGACCAAATCCAACGCTCTCAACTTGGGGTGGTTTTCAGCTGCGGAAACCATGCTACTTCTTTGGGCTCTGCGTTTCAAGTAAGAAGTTCGGCTTGTGGGCCGGGTGCCCTCCTTTCTTCTCTTTTGAGGCTCCTGCCGATTTTCTTGACTGGATAGAGCTTATTATGTATCCTCCGCTTGCCAAGATCCTGAAGGAATGAGTGTTCAGCCATGGGAAGTGTTGGGGATCTTGTGTTCTACCGGAGCCGTCTTGTGCAACACCCTGAGTTAAAATGACTGTTGCCTTCTGAAGCGTCTCTTCAGAAAGGGTGGCTGTGACATGCTCCGAACTTTCACATGCCGGAAGCAACGCATCGATTTTGATCCAGCATCATGTGAACGACCTGACTGTGCTTGCTATTTCAGTTCAACAAAAGGGAGGAAGTAGACATGTCTTTTAGAACATCAACCGCTGTTCTCCTAGCAGTTGTGTTATGCTTGGCAACCGCCGTGTTTTCTGTGATGGCTATGGAAACCGGCCGTCCCGCCAGCGCCACCCCTTTGGGTGAAAATGCTATACAAACACCAGGTGACACCAAGGAGGCCGTCATCGACCTGGATTCCGGCGGATTGCGCTTGGATGTGGGCGATCCCGTCGATCCCGACGAGGTTTTAATTGCCGCCGCTGATTATTTGAAAGCGATGCAGGCCGATGTTACCGACGATAACGCCGGAAACGGCACTGACGGTTTCGATGAAACCCCAGACGACCCCGACGACGCCGGGTGGGACTGGAGGGTGACATCGCCGCCCGCGCCCTTCCATCACACCACAGCCGCAAGCTCATCCAACTTATATGGCGCAACCGGGCAGGGCCTTTACTATGCCTATCTTCTCACATCCGATGCGACCTATTTCACCGCGTTGACGGATGCGGCGGATGTGATGATCGCAGATCCAGGTATCCGTTCAGGCGCCGACTTGAAATTCCTTCTGAATTACAACACTTTGCCCGGCGTCAGCGGGACGGCCTATAAAGACGCCGCAAAAGCAAAATTCGACGCCAGGATTGCCACTTACGGCTCGGCCCAAGCCCTTGCAGAGTACATACGAGATTTCCGGGGGATTTCAAACGGATATCCCAACGGCATCATTGCATGGGATATTGGGATTTGGGCCGTCGTTGCGGCGATGCTGGAGAATGAGTATCCCAGTGACCCCTATGATTACGCGGCCGCCGGTGTCGCCATCGCGGAAGTGATTTACCAGGATTCCTTCAATGACACCCCCGGCTATTTTGATATCGATGACGATGATGGCTGGGATCCCACATACTCCGACGTGAATTTCTATTGGTACAATCTAGGCATCACGGGATTGATCGACGCCTTTGATGCCACCGGCGTTCACACGGTCGAGATTCCGGGTTTGATTTCCCGGCTTCTGGATGGCCAATACGCCAGTGGAGCCATCAGCTACTGTTACGGCGCCAATACCGATGATGAAGATTGGCAATCCACCGCCTATGCCGCCACAACCCTGGCAAGCTATGATCAGGCTGCCTATCAGAACGAAATCAACGCCATGTGTTATTGGCTCGGCATTACCCAAGATGCCAGCGGTGGTTTTGTCTATTCCTCCGGAAACCACTATCCGGAAGTCTGTGGCGAGATTGCCGCCGCGCTCTATTTTGGAGAGGCGCCGACCGTGACGCCGGAGCCGCCGACTCCCGGCTGTGTCTCCACTATCGATCCCTGTATCGTGGTCCCATTCAATATTTCACGAACCGATGATGAAGATATCCGCGGCTACAGCGTCACCTTCACCATCAGCAGTGAGTTGGCCTTGTGCAATGGATCGGTTTTTACAGATATTCAACAGGGAACCTATCTGAACTCTGTAGCCGGCACGCATTACGAGGTCACCAATAATGGAGCCGGATCTTATACAGTTGATTGCGCCATCCTCGGTGGAACCTGCGGCGCAACAGATCCGACCGGGACGCTCTTCAGCGTCAATCTCACGGCCTCCGGCGCCGATGGAATCGGAACGATTGCCATCAACAATATCCTGCTTAGAAATTGCACAAACGGCGCGATTACATCATCGTTCGGCGGACCCGCTGCTATCACGGTTGATACCGCAGGTCCCGTTGCCGTTACCGATGTTCTCTCCGTCCAGGAAAAGAGCGGCAATGGGAGCGACGGCCGAACGAATATCACCGTAAGTTTCACCGAACCGGGCGATGCAAATGAAGTCGAAGTGTGGCGCGCCCCCTACGGAGACTATCCGGAATATGACGACGGCACCGGGACTGTGCCGACAGCGCCCTCCTATTCGGATCCCCCGCCCACTCCATGGGTAAAGACAACACTCAACGCGACCGGGCAGTCGGATAAGCCTCCAACGCGTGACTTTTGGTATTATGTTGTCTTCACCAAGGACAATTGCGGCAACATATCGGCTATCTCCAATATGACCGGTGGAACACTAAATTATCATCTCGGCGACATCTCCCCATCTCCCACCGGCGACAACGAGGTTAAGACGGTGGACATCAGCGGTCTCTCGGCGACGTACGGCCTGTCGCACGGTGACGGCGGATACAGCAACTACGCCGATGTCGGTCCGACCACAAATTTCACCGTCGATGCCCGGCCGACCACAGACAACATCATCAACTTCGAAGATTTGATGATGTTCGCCATCAACTTCAACACTGTTTCGTTCACCGGCGGATCGCAGCTGGCGGAGGTCCCCAAAGGCGGCCTCAAGCCGGCGAGTTTGGCTCTTCAAATGGATCAACACTCACTCCTTCCCGGCAGTGACATTCAGGTCCGGTTGCTTCTATCCGACAACACGATCGAAGTTAAGGGTATCCACACGCAAATTGACTTTGATTCCGCCACGCTGGAGTTGCTGGGTATTGAAGAGGGCTCCTTGTTGAGCGAACAGGGGTCCATGATCTTCTTCAAGGATCTGCCCGCCGACAAGGGTGTCGTCATTGACGCCGCCGTCCTGGGCGAGGGTGAGGCCCTCAATGGATCCGGAGAGGTCGCCATCCTCTATTTCCGTGTCCGGACACCGGGAGCAAGGCCGAGTTTGTCTGTTGCAGAGCTTCGGGGGCGCTGGAATCAGCCTCTCGGAATTTCTGAAACGGCTCTGGAGGCGAAGGAAGACGGGGATGTCCGCCCGCTGGCTATCGGGTCGGAATGCCGTTTCCTCGGAGCGCGGCCCAATCCATTCGGCGGCGCCACCGTGGTGATGTTCGATCTTCCGGCGGCGGATCAGGTGGCGTTGAAAATATATGACGTGAAGGGCCGCTTGGTGCGGACACTGGCTGATGGCGTTCTCGCCGCGGGCCGTCATAATGTGACGTGGGATGGCCGCGGGAACGACGGCCGGAAGGTCGGCGGCGGGATGTACCTGTGTACATTCCAAACAACCAGCCAACAAGCAAGTGGAAAACTATTCCGTGTGAATTAGTTTTCATCATCCGATGCGGAGGATGGCATGAGAAGAGAGAAGAACCACCTTGGGTTGGTGACATTGCTTCTCGCCGGCGGGCTGGTTTGGCTGAATCCTGTTGTGGCGGGGGTTTCGGTTTCGATACAACCCGATACAACCTATTCTCAGCCGGACCAGGAGTTCACGGTTGATCTTTGGATCGATACCCTGGGAAGTGAATTCGACGGATATGAAACGGTGCTTCGCTTCGATCCTGAAATGTTGGAATTCATATCGATTCAAGAAGGGAACTTAATGACCAATCCTTGTGGAAACACGTGGTGGATCCACGAGGAGGGCGCCGACAGCAGCTATATCTCTCATGTCATCCTCTGCGGAGGATTGACGGTAACCGGTCCTGGTGTTTTGTCTTCTATTACATTTCGCGCTCTAATGAACGGGATAACCTCGATCACGTTTGATTATATCGAGTTTTACAGGGCCGGCGAGTATGTCCCCGACATTTCATCCCAAGGGGGGCTCGTTTTTATCGGGCCCATCAGTGGTTTGCGGGAAGGCGCCCCGGAGGACGGGCGGCCCGCGTTTGAGGATCCACAGTTTACTATCTTCCCAAGCCCTTCGGGGCGCCGGTTGGGAATGGCCTTGACGCTCGCGCAAGGAGGGCCGGTAGAGATTGTTCTATATGATTCATCCGGACAAAGGGTCGCCCGGGTTTGGCAAGCGCCGTTTCTGGGGGCCGGTCATCATGAGATATTTATAGACACCGGAGCTCAATCCAAGCTTATTGCTCCGGGTGTGTACTATCTCAAGCTCGTTGCCGGTCAAACCGAAAAGACAAGAAAAGTGATATTGATTCCGTAGGTCGGGCCCGGCAATGACTCCGCCGGCAACTCCACCAAGAAGCATACCTATTTAATAAATACATCCTTCAGCATCTGCACCGTCGTGTCGCGGCCGAGGCGCGCAATGGCGTCGGTGAGCTTGATATCCTTCGGGCAGGCCTTGACACAGTTCTGTGCGTTGCCGCAGTCGGTGATGCCCCCGACGCCCATGATCTCGTGAAGCCGTTCTTCTTTGTAATACTTCCCTGTCGGGTGATTATTGAAAAGCCATGTTTGGCCGAGCGGCGCCGGCCCGATGAATTTCGATGTCGGGAAGAATTGGGGGCAGGCCTCCATGCAACAGCCACACGTCATGCAGCGCGATAGATCATAGTTCTTTTCCCAGTCCTTCGGGCTGACCCGCGGCGCATGGACATGAATGTCATAGGCGCCATCGAGATCGATCCAGCCGCGGATCTTCCGCAAGGCGGCGAACATCCTGTCGCGGTCGACCATAAGATCGCGCACCAGCGGAAATTTCGACATGGGCTCCAGGACGATCGGCTGCTTTATATTATCTACGAGGGTGGAGCAGGCCTGCCTCACCTTCCCGTTGATAATCATCGTGCAGGCGCCGCAGACCTCTTCCATGCAGTTCGCCTCGTAAACGACCGGAGCCACCTTCTCACCCTTTGCGTTAATGGGATTCTG
This sequence comes from Candidatus Eisenbacteria bacterium, assembly GCA_018831195.1. Taxonomy (NCBI): domain Bacteria; phylum Candidatus Eiseniibacteriota; species Candidatus Eiseniibacteriota bacterium. The sequence goes on from JAHJDP010000118.1 coordinate 22,109, forward strand.
CTGAATCGCCATTAAAACCGAGATGATATTGTGTTGCGGCCTATAGGGGATTTCAAACTCTTCCCAATATGATTTGGAGTTCGGATTCTCCTGCCGCTTGATCTTGAGACGTATGACATCTGGCATCTTTTTACTCTCCGGGTCTTTAGCGATAGTCCCGCGGCTCATCGGGCGGCAGAACACTTATTTCAATCTTTTCATAGCTGATCTGCGGCCCGCTTTGCGTATGCTCAGCGACGGTGGTCTTCAGCCATTGCTCATTGTTGGCCTTCCACTTCGCGCGATACTCTTCAAATTCCGGATCTCCGGAGAATTTCCCCTCCGGGATCTTCAACTCGAACTCCGGCTTCCAATGGCTGCCACGGCACTCATCTCTCATACGGGCGCTCTTTGCGAGGACTTCGCCAAGGACGATCATGTCGTATACCTGGCGTGCGTAGATAAGCGGCTGATTGGACCAATTAGCCGTATCATCCAGGCTGATTTTGTTGAACCTGGCTTTCAGCTCCTGCAACCCGGCCAGCGCCTCATCGAGGGTTTTATTATCTCTGATGATTGAGACGCCATTGCGCATTAGCTCACCCAAATCGTGATGCAGAAGGAAGGGGTTCTCGTCACCCTGGCTGTTCATTAGTCCTTGATTGATCGAATCCTGGCGCTGTTTCTCATCCGAATAGATGTTTCCCGGCAATGAATCGGCGCCTTCTTTCAGTCCTTTGACATAGACGGCGACGCTTTCCCCGGCGACCCGGCCGCTGAACGATGCCGAGAGCAAAGAGTTCGCTCCAAGCCGGTTGGCGCCGTGATAGGCTCCGTCACATTCACCCGCAGCGAAGAGCCCGGGAATGCTTGTCTGATGATTGCGGGCGGACGGCTGCTTCATGCCGCCGCTCGCTTCATCTTTTTCCCAATCGACCCAGAGGCCGCCCATGCTGTAATGAACAGCGGGGAATATTTTCATCGGGACCTTTGTCGGATCCTCGCCGGCGAACTTCTCGTAGATCTCCATGATGCCGCCGAGGCGCGCGCGCAAGAAAGCCTCGTCCCGATGGCTCAGATCGAGGTAGACGAGATCCTTTCCGCCGATGCCATTGTTCAATTCGCGGCATACCTTCCAGATGGCGCGGCTGGCCACATCGCGGGGAACGGTGTTTCCATAGGCGGGATACCATTCCTCGAGAAAATACCATCGCTCCTCTTCGGGGATCTCCTTGCCGGGACGGGTATCTTCCACATTCTTGGGAACCCAGATACGTCCGCCCTCACCGCGCGCCGCCTCACTCATGAGCCGGTTCTTGTCATCACCCGGCATCGCGGTGGGGTGGAATTGAATAAACTCGCCGTTGATAAACTTCGCACCCTGCTGGTAAACGCGGGCGGCCGCCGCACCGGTGCTGTTGGTGGAGTTGGTCGATTTGCCGTAAACCAACCCGAGACCGCCGGTGGCAAGAACGACGGCGTCGGCGCGGAAAGCCTTGGTTTCCATGGTGCGCAGGTCGATCGCAACAATGCCTTTGCAGGCTCCGTTGCTATCTTTAACAATACTGAGGAACTCCCACCACTCGTATTTGTGAACCTTGCCGGCCTCTTCGTATTTTCGCACCTGCTCATCGCAGACGTAAAGGAGTTGCTGGCCGGTCGTCGCCCCCGAAAAACAAGTGCGCTTGTTCTTCACGCCGCCAAAGAGGCGGAGATCCATCACGCCTTCCGCCGTCCGGCTCCAGGTGACTCCCATCCGGTCAAAGGTCCGGATCAGCCCCGGCGCCTCTTCGCACATGGTCTTGATCGGCGGTTGGTTCGCGAGGTAGGCGCCGCCCTTTATCGTGTCGATGATATGTTGCCGGATCGAGTCCCGCTGCCCCTTTGTATCAAGGCATGCATTGATGCCGCCCTGCGCGCAGGCGGAGTGGCTTCGCTTGACCTGGAACAACGAGAAGATATCGACATCGTAACCGGCTTCCGCAATGCGAATCGTGGCCCATAGCCCGCCGAGTCCGCCGCCGACAACGATGATTTTCGGTTTCTTCACTGCCATATCTTCATTCCTTTCCAGAGACTAATGTGCGGAAGCGTTAAAACCGAGGAGCGCCTGTCCGCCCAGCGCCAACAATAACAGGCCGACAACCGCGAAAATGCAACTGGAAATCTTCTGGGAACGAGGTCCAATGGTGATGCCCCATGTGATGCCCATCAACCACAAACCATTGGTTAAATGATAAACAGCACACAAGATGCCGATGGCATACCAGATGGATCCGAGCGGTGTGCTGAAGATTTGCGCCATTTTGGCGTACAAGCCTTCTTTCGCCAGATTGCCCAGCAATACCTGCATCCGGGTTTCCCAAACATGGGTCAGGATAAAGACAAAGGTGATGATGCCGGTATACCTCTGCAGCGTATACATCCAGTTTCTAAAGTAACCATACCGCCCGACATTGGCCCGCCCTTGAAACCACATAATGACACCATAGATGCCATGAAAGAGAATCGGCAGGGCAATGATGCAGACTTCCATTATGGTGACAAAGCGCATATGTGAAATTTTATAGACCACATGCTCGGTGAAATACTCAGCGCCTTTGGGAGCCAAAGAGTTCTCAAAGAGGTGGAACATTAGAAAGGCGCCGATGGGGATCAATCCGAGCAGGCTGTGAAGTTTGCGAAGGGCGAAATGCCGGTCAATGACAGTGGAGGACATCTGCGTCTCCTTTAATCCTCTTGATTCCGACAAACGTTTCGGCGGGAAGGCGGCTATCCTTGCAATAGCCACAGACTCAGCACTTCAGATTACCGGATGATCCCATCCGGGACAAGAAGGAAGCGAAACAACATCCAAACATCCGTTTTTTCCACCCCCGGGGAATCCACGTCCGCGAAATGGCGTCGCGGCGGCCGCACCGGCACATGGACAATTCAAAACGGCAATGCTACGCTTTACTTTTGGTGATAATACTGGTTGGGCGGTGGCATAGATTGAGTGACGTCTCCGGATGGAGGGCGGCAAAAACCCGGACACTTATGAGAAGCCAAACCCTCGATATCCTCTGCTGCCCCCTCTGCCGGGGCGGCCTCGACATCACCCACCGGCGAGCCGTCAGCCCCGAGGGGCGCCTGCGCGACGGCGTGCTCGCCTGCCGTCTCTGTAAGACCCGTTATCCCGTCCTCTCATGGGTGCCCCGCCTGATAACGCCGGAGGCCTTCACGGCGAGCGAACACGCCATGCTGAATGCATGCGGCAAAGATCGGGCCGATTCCCCATCCGTCATCGAAGAAGAACGCCTCTCCCCCGCAGAGATCGAGAACCGAATCCGCCGGCAGGTCTTGGACAAGGTCGCCTATAAAGGCGGCTCTGAGAAACTCCGGGTGCGCGCTGAAATGGATGTCGAGTACCGAATTTCTCATACCGAGGAGAAGGGAAAGTTCGTACGCACGGCGGATCACTACCTCGCCGAGCCGCCGAAGACTATTCTTGATCTGGGCGGCGGGCAGGGGGGCACCCTCAGCGCTTTTCGCGAGCGGTACAAACCCGAGACGGCGATCTTGCTCGATATCGATCCGGAGTGGATGGAGGTCGCCTGGCTGCGCGATCCCGATACCGAGGTCATTCGCGGCGACGCCAATCAGATGCCCTTTAAAGACGGATCGATCGACTTGTTGGTGTCCACGGCGACTCTCGAGCACCTGCCTCGCTGGAGAACTTCGCTCGAGGAGATGGCGCGTGTTTCGCGGCAGGGACTGCTCTGTTACGGCCCCAACGGCTTATTCCCTTATGATTTCGGACACCTCGACACACCTTTTGTCACTTGGCTGCCCAACGGCCCGGCGTCTTGGGTCGCGCTCCTCTGGCACCGTCTCCGCCGGACCGGCCGGACCTTTGATTCAATGAAGAACGAGCTTGAAGAAACCTTCTACATTCCGCGGCCCACCGTGGCGCGCTTGCTCCGCCGGCAGGGATTGAATGTTAAAAACGCTTTTTCTGAGTTTTTGAAACACTCCGTGGAAGAAGGGTATCATCCGCGGGCGGGGCGACTGAAGCGTTTGCTCTATCGAAACCCCTGGATGCGCCGTTGCTTCTGCGGGACCCTCTCTTTTGCCTGTATGGAGCCGAATGTCTATTTGTTTTATCGCCGGCCGTAGCCGTCGCGGCCCCTACCTGTCGCAGAGGCCGGCTTTCGTCATGAGGCCGCCCGGATATCCACGCAGGCCTTGGCGACCGCAAGGCTCGACAGGTCGCCGATCTGTTTTCCCAGCGAACTGGGCAGGACACGGCAGGCCTCCCGCGGCCAATGCCAGGTATACTTTTTCAGCTTTTCGCGGAGGGGCTTTAACAACAGCTCCCCTTCGTTGACGGCAATCGTTCCGAGGAAGACCACTTCCGGATTCAGCACCATGATAAGGTTGCCGATCCCTTGGGCCATTCTTTCCACATAATCATCCCACTCCACCAAGGCAAATGGATCATTGGCCCGCGTCGCCGCCGACAAGGTATGGTGCCCGATCTTTTCAGGATCCCCGGCGGCCAGGTCGAGTATCCTTGTCTCGATCTTTTCAGAGAGGATCTTTTCCCGCAGGTAGTTTCCGACACTCCGGCCGCCGACATAGGCCTCCCAGCAGCCCTTGCGGCCGCAGGCGCAGTCTCGACCGTTTCTCTCCACCGTATGATGCCCGACCTCTCCGCCCATATCATTTATCCCCTGTATCAGGCGGCCGGCGGCGATGATCCCCGCACCCATCCCCGTACTGCAGGTTAGATAAATCATATTCTCCACGCCGCGATGGCTTCCAAAAAAATTCTCGGCAAGGACGCAGGCGTTGGCGTCATTATTCATTGCTACGGGGCGGTTAAACATCCGGCTGACTCTTTCGACAATAGGAATATCCACCCAGCCGGGGTTGTTCGGCGGCGCAAGGAGCATCCCGCGCTTAACGCTCAAAGGACCAGGGGCTGAAATTCCGATGGCGTCGACATGATTGATGGATAAAGCAGCGCCGCGGAGAAGGCCCGCGCACATTTGTTCAAGTTCCGCGAAATAAGTCTCAAGCTCCCCCGCCGGCCGGCTCGGCATGCGCAATGAGGCGAGAATCTTCCCCTCGCCATCCCCGAGGCAGGCCGCGGTTTTTGTTCCCCCGATATCGATACCGAGCAGCATCATCGCAGCCTCCCCAAGGGCGCCACGCTTCCAACGGCCTAGGCCGGGGGAACCATTTTCACCGGTGGTTCATAGCGCTCGTAATAGCCCAACAACATCCCCTTCTCGTCACGAACCGCCCGCATATAGATCCTGTATTTCTCATTATCGGTGATCATCCGCTCGTCGAGGCCCGATTTCATTTCAGCAAATATTTTTTTAATCACCGCATTGGATTCACCATTATGACAATCGAAGATCGACGTGCCGAGCAACGCCACACCCTCTTTGTAATGTCGCGCCGCGGCGTTGTTCATATAGCGAATGATGTGATCATTATCAACAAAGAGAAACGGATTTTTTAGGCTGTTCAAAAAGGCTTCCAGCATTTTGGCATCCGGCATTTCCCCTCCTTCATTTCCTGTAGACACGGCGGCAGGGATGCGATCCGGCCTTCTTATATATCATGCGGGGCAAGGAGTTACAAGACTCTGGCACCCCACCCGGGAATCGGTTAGGCTCTCCCAATGGCTGTCTTCATCATGCTGTATCCCGCTATGGGCCGGAAAGGAAATACGCCGAGGATTCCACAAGCGGGCCATCTGATCGAAACTCCGGAATGGAGGACCCGAAAATGAGATTATCCCGGATTCATATCTTTATACTAATCATTCTCCCTGTTGTTTGCCTTTCGTTGATTGTGGGGTGCGGCGGCGAGAAGACGACGGCGAAACTCGAACCGCTTGATGACGCGACGATTCAGTCGATGCGCAACGCCAGCCGCCTGGGTTATGCCGCGATAGAAAAAGGTGATCTTGACTCCGCCCTCGTTCAATTCGCCGAGGTGGCGCGCTTGGCGCCGAGCAGCCCCAACGCCCAGTATGATATCGCCTGCGCCCAAGCCATAGCCAATCATCCCGATGAAGCCATCGCTGCTCTTCAAAAGGCGGCGGACAAAGGATATTCCGATTGGCAATGGGTGAACGAAGACCCCGATCTCATCAAGCTGCGCGACCATGCCGATTGGGAAGCGCTGATCACAAAGATGAAGGCCAACTTTGCGGCGCAGCTAAAGGATCTCGAGGGTCCCTTACCCTCGGTGAGTTCCGCCGGAGATCCGGTCTTTACCGACATCGATACCCTTGATGCCTATTACAATAAAACCTTCTGGGATACATACCGGCGCTGCGCCGTTTTCCCGGGCTCGGTGAAAACCAAACTCTGCAGAGAGATTACCGCCCGCCGGCTGGCCGCACTTCAACTTTTCTCAAAAATGCATCCCGCGGTCGCAGATCAATATGCCGCGGACATGAGCGCTCTGCACGCCACGACACAGCTGGCCGGATTGCAGCAGCAGTGGATCGCCGGCAGACCCGAGGCCGTAGCGATTGCAACAAAGATCATGTCATCGTATCCCGACAGCGCCGGCGCCGCGGAAGCGGCCCTGTGGAACACAAAGGCGCGGGTCGCGGAATATGTCGTTGTTCATGATGAAATCCAGCCGGATGAGGCCGCCCGCGCGGTTTCCGACTTTATCGCAACCGCCGACAAGCTCCCTGATGGGCGCTGGAAGAGCGAAGCGCTGGCCGAAGCGATTGTCTTCAAATCCGGCGCAACGCCCGACATCGAAGAACTCCAGCCTTTAGTCGACCGCTTCCTCAAGGGAGGGCGGCAAAGGATTCGCGAGATTGAAAAGGGATATGAATTGAACGAGCTGATTCTACGCGCCTCCGGCCCTGTTGATTTCACGGCGACGGATATTGACGGCGAAGAGTGGACCCTCGACAAGCTTCGCGGCCGTGTCGCCCTGCTCGATTTCTGGGCGACCTGGTGCGGGCCGTGTGTGGCCGAGATTCCCACATTGGTCGAGCTCACCAAAACCTACCCAACTGATAAGTTTATCATTCTTGGGATTTCCCAGGACAGCGCGGACCGTACATCCATCGATGATTTTCGCGCATGGATGGCTTCCCGGAATATGACCTGGCCCCAGATCTACACCGGCGAGGGATGGGGAAATCAGCTGGCCAAGGCTTACACTGTTCCCGCAATCCCTTTCCCCGTCTTGCTTGACGCGGATGGCCATGTCGTCGCGGCGGGCGGCGGAGCCCGCGGTGAAGTCCTCAAGGAGCTGGTCAAGGAGTTGTTGGAGGAGCCCTCATGAAAAACCGCTGTCCCTGGCCCGGCGCCGACCCGCTTTATGTTGAATACCACGACAAGGAGTGGGGCGTCCCCGTTCATGATGATATTAAACATTTTGAGTTTCTCATTCTCGACGGCGCGCAAGCCGGACTCAGCTGGCTGACGATCCTCCGCAAGCGGGAAAACTACCGCAAGGCTTTCTCGGGATTCGATCCCAACAAGGTGGCGCGCTTTAACTCGGCGAAGATTGAAAGACTGCTGCAAAATCCGGGAATCGTCCGCAACCGGCTGAAGGTTGAAGCGGCCGTCGCCTGCGCCAAGGCTTTTCTAAAAGTGCAAAAGGAGTTCGGCTCTTTCGACACTTACATTTGGTCTTTTGTCGGGGGCAAGACAAAGCAGAATTCCTGGAAGACATTAAAAGAGATCCCCCCCAAGACACCCGCGTCGGAGGCCATGAGCAAAGATCTGAAGCGCCGGGGCTTTCGCTTTGTCGGACCCACCATCTGCTACGCCTATATGCAGGCCGCCGGGCTGGTGAACGATCATCTTGTCGGCTGCTTTCGGTATGAACCGGTGCGCCGTAAACCCTGAAAAGCGTTGGCCCCGTAACCAACTGTGGCGAAGCCGGTTGCGGCGTTACCTTCGGGGCCCCACCCCATTCTTACCCTCTAGTGATCTGCTATCAAAAGTGTTATAATGAAGGCCATCTACGGGTTTCGGTTGGCGCGAAAGCGCTACCCGGCGAGATTTCTTTCAGTTGCGGCCCCGGGGAGGGGCGGCTGTTGGACTCGTGGACAGGATGTCAATCAACCCATCACAGCGGAAATCCCACTCGGGGGGGAGGAGAGAACTAATGAGTGCTGCGCGCAATCTCGCGGTGATTCTGCTACTGATAACCGCGGGGGCTTCGATGGCGGGAACGATACACCCCGCGCTACAAGCCGAACTCGATAATTTGACACAAGATCAGTATTTCAGTGTCATTGTACATATGTCGGAGCAGGCTCCTATTGCTTCGATCAATGAAGATCTCAAGGTCCGCAAGGCTTCACGCAAAGCACGCCACGAAGAGGTTATCACGGCGCTGCAATCCGTGACCGATTCGCAGCGCTCCCTTAGAGACAGGCTCGATGCGGACATCATGAACGGAAGCGTTCTCGGCTACACGGGCTACTGGATTTCCAATCTCCTGGTCGTCCACGCGACGAAGGCTGAGATTGAACAAATCGCATCACGGCCGGATGTCGCTTTTGTGGAAGCGAACTTTACGGCGGAATTGATCGAGCCGGTCGGCGTGCGGATTCCAAGCGACAATGGCGAGATCCGTGAATCCGGTGAACGGGGTATCGGCGTCACACCCGGTCTGCGGGCCATCCGCGCCCCCGAGGTCTGGTACCAACTCGGTTACAACGGCACCGGCGTCCTCATTGGCGGGCTCGACACCGGCGTCGATGGAAACCATCCGGCATTGAACACGCGCTGGCGGGGCTATAACGGCCAGGAACCTTGGCAGGAATGCTGGCTGGATGTTTTGGGCTCCAGCACACAATTCCCATCCGACGGCAACGATCATGGCACGCACACGATGGGGACCATGACCGGCCTCGGTGCAGCCACCGATGATACAATCGGTGTCGCGTGGGGCGCTAAGTGGATTTCCTGCAACGCCATCAATCAGGGTGTCGGCAGCGCTTTTGATAATGACATTCTTACCGCATTCCAATGGTTCGCCGATCCCGACGGTAATGCCGGAACCGAAGACGACGTCCCAGATGTTGTACAAAATTCCTGGGGCGTCTATGAAGGCCTCGGCTATTCCGACTGCTTCGATATGTGGTGGAATGTCATAGACAATTGCGAAGCCGCCGGCGTCTGCGTGACCTGGTCGGCCGGCAACGAGGGAAGCGGCGCGTCTACATTGCGCTCGCCCCCCGATCGCGCCACTACGATTTACAACTCATTCTCGGTCGGCGCCGTCAATGCCACAAACTACAGCTGGCCCTATCCGATCGCCACTTGGTCGAGCCGCGGCCCGTCGACATGCCCGGGTATCCCATCTGAAGCGGTGATCAAGCCCGAGGTCGTGGCTCCCGGTGTCACTGTTTACTCTTCGGTTCCAGGCGGCGGCTATGAACAAACCAATTGGAGCGGAACCTCGATGGCCGGCCCCCACGTCGCCGGCGTCGTCGCTCTGATGCGGGAAGCCAACCCTGATATCGATGTCGACACGATTAAACAAATTATCATGGATACCGCCCGCGACGAAGGAACCACCGGTGAAGACAACACCTTCGGCTGGGGATTTATCGACGCCTACGCTGCGGTTATCGCCGCCACAACAGGCTTCGGGGAAATTCAGGGCCATGTCCGCAACGCGAGTTGGGGAGCGGTGCCGATTGCCGATGCCGAGGTTGAGCTGCTTGATACCGGTCATACCTTTACGACCGATCTCAGTGGTTACTATCATGGAACGGCTCCGGCCGGAACCCAGCAGGCGCGGGCCAGCGCCGTTGGTTTCGCGCCGCAAACGGCTGATGTTGAACTCGTTGCCAATGAAATGACCACACAGGACTTCTTCATCACCGATATCGCCGGTCCGACCCTGTCCAATCTGACACCCGGCGGCATAACAACCGACACATCCGGCCCCTACGTCTTCACCGTTAAAGCGATCGATTTCAGCACAGTGGCTGAAGTGCGGCTCTATTATCGCGCCAACAACGGCGCGTGGGAAAGTGTCGCGATGAACCTGGTGGTCGACACATATTCCGTCAGCCTTCCGGGCCGGCCCGCCGGCACAAAAATCGATTACTATGCTTGGGCGGAGGACGGTCCCGGCCTGACCAGCGTCTATCCGGTCAACGCACCCCTGGAATACCATTCCCTCTATGTCGCGGAAGAGTATTACAGCTACAATGCCGAAGATCCGGATGATCCGGGCTGGATTATCGGGGCTCCCGGCGATGCCGCATCTTCAGGTATTTGGGAGCGGGTTGATCCGATCGGTACGAATTACAACGGCACCGATGTTCAACCGGAAGACGATCACACGCCGTCGCCCGGCGTGAAATGTTTCGTTACGGAAAATGGCTCGGTCGGCGGAGCCGTCGGAGAAGCAGATGTCGACGACGGTTGCACAACCCTCTTCAGCCCCACCTTCGACCTCAGCGGCGCCGAGAAAGGCTTCGTCACCTACTGGCGCTGGTACGGAGAAACCGGGAACTCCACCGATGACGAGTTCGCCGTCGACGTCTCGAGCAACGGCGGAACCGATTGGGTCGAGTTGGAGCGGGTCCCTAACGCCGCCAACAGCTGGAACTATGTTTTCGTCGATCTGTCCACCAAGATCACACTCACCGACCAGGTTGTTTTCCGCTTTGTCGCGTGCGACCTCAACACCGGTGGTTTGGTTGAAGCCGGTATCGATGACTTCTCCATCGTGAAGTTCACACCCTTTATTTCCGGCACGCCGGAGATAGATGTGAGCGCACCGGTAGCGAAGCTGTCGCAGAACCAGCCGAATCCGTTCCATCCGTCAACATCGATCGCGACAACGATCAGCTTCCGCCTGAGCAATCCGGCCCACGCGCGGTTGGATATTTATGACGCCGGCGGACGACTGGTTCGCACCCTGGTGGATCGCATGCTCCAATCCGGAACCCATAATATTCCCTGGAACGGAGAAGATGATCTGGGGAACAGCGTCGGCTCCGGTGTATACTTCTATCGTCTGGATGCGGGCGCCTTCGTACAGAGTCGTCGGCTGACGCTTCTGAAGTAACGTTTCCACTCTGGATCCGGCGGGCATCGAAACGCTGCGTGCCTGCCGGTTCCACTCGCAAAAAACCACCCCCCCGTTAACGCGGGGGGGTTGGTTTTTTGGATCTCTTGCCTCTCCCTTCGTTGTGATCCCCATCAAGCCGGAGTAGACTTCCCTCATCGCCCATCTCACCTGCAATGCGAAAAGGGAGAAAAGAATGGATCAAAAGAAGCTTCGAAAACCATTCCAGGACGAAGACCGAAAGCTGTTCAAATCACCGCGCTATGGAGAGGCCGATTTCCGCCGCAGCGATACATGGAGGGTTCTGCGGATCCTCGGCGAGTTTGTAGAAGGATTCGACACACTCGCGCCCCTCGGGCCGACGATCTCTATCTTTGGTTCGGCGCGATTGGAGCGGGAGACGGAACTCTATCGTCAGGTTGAAGAGATGGCCGCCGGCCTTGCACGCGCGGGTTTTGCCGTCATCTCAGGCGGCGGGCCCGGCGTCATGGAAGCGGCGAACAAGGGGTGTCACGAGGCGGGCGGGCGATCGGTCGGATGCAATATTGAGCTGCCGTTCGAGCAGGACGCCAACGAATATCAGGATATTTCTCTCAAATTCCGCTACTTCTTCGTTCGAAAACTGATGTTTGTAAAATATTCAATGGGATTTATCATTTGCCCCGGCGGCATGGGGACGCTTGACGAATTGATGAATGCCGTTACCCTGGCCCAAACAGGCAAGATTGAACAATTTCCCATCGTTCTCTTCGGCCGGGATCACTGGGCCGGCCTTATCGCCTGGCTTCGAGACAGCGTCTTGCAGACGGGATTCATCTCACCGGTCGACATGGATTTGTTTCAAATGGCGGATGATCCGGAAGAAGCCGTCTCAATGATTGTTGATGCCTGCCGCCGATTTGGATATCTTCCCAATGATGAGAAGAAGTGACTCTTTGGACCCGGAGGGATTATGACTCGCTTAGAAAAATTTTCGCGCCGTTCCACCCGTACTTTTCATTTTGCCGTTATACTCTTGCTCATCCCGGCCTTATCGATCTGCGCGGCAGCCACCCGCGCCGCCGCCGAGGATGCGCTGATCGACGGCCTTGATCCCCTCACATCGTCGACGCTCCACCAGGCGCTCAACTACTTGGACATCCGCCCCTCCGAGCTCGGTTTCGATAAACTTTACGCGGAAGACGATACCTTCCGACTCGGGATTGTCGAGAATATCTTAAACAATCCCTTGAAGCTCCCTGCATGGCAGAAACAGACGGTTAATGATTTTCAAGAGATATTCTCGAACCCCGTTGAATTGATCGGACGTCTTGGAGAGATCTGTGATGCGCCCGACACCGCGCCGTTTGACTCTGGGCATTGGCCCGGCACCGGTGAAGCGTGGTCCGGCGTTGATATGGTTCCACTTCTGACCCGGTTTGTTCAACAGGTTCAAAACGCCGAACTGGCGTTGAACACCTCTTTCGCACACTTCACAAGCGCCGAGAAGGATCTGCTGCTCATGTCGGCCCCGGTTTTCTGGGGTGACTGGGATGAGCCGGCCGAGAAGCTCCGGAAGGGGAAGTTGCATTTTGAAATCGGCGCGGCTGTTGATACAACGAGTGAGCTCCGCGAGGACCCTATCCTTGATCTGGCCGTGAAAATGAACCGGCCCGCCGTTACTCATGCGGCCCGCGTTTTTATATCGGCGCTGGCGGCGCTAACGGAGGGCGTCGCCGGGCTGCCTCCAACAGAGGCCACCGTGGAGCTCGAAGGCGTGGCGGGCCTCCTCACCGCCGTACATGAAACCCCCTGGGGACTGCTCGTTATCGGCGGTCCGTCATCGAATCACTATTCCGCCGCGGCGCTCCAGAAAATCGCCTTTATCATTGAACCGGGCGGGGATGACACCTATCGCGGCCGCGCCGCCTCGGCGGTCGGAGAACTCCACCGCGCTTTCAGCGCCGTTGTCGATTTTAAGGGCGACGATCTCTATGAGGCGCGTGATTACGATTTTGCCCTGGGCGGCGCTGTGCTTGGTGTGGCGGCGCTGATTGACCTCGCCGGTGATGATATTTATCGGGGCGCTGACGGCTCGCTGGGCGCCGGATTTTTTGGCGCCGGATTTCTCTATGACGGGGCCGGCGCCGATCACTTTGACGGGCGTAACTTCTGCCAGGGTTCCGGTGCGTTCGGTCTCGGGGCCCTCATCTCGGATTGTACAACGCCGTCCCCCCCGGGACCCGAGCCGGAAGAGGATCGCGCCTTCACGGCAGGAATGCGCAAGGTGCCCGGAACCGGCGCGACACCGATCCGCTTCGACGACAACGACTCCTATGTTTGCGCCCGCCAATCACAAGGGTTCGCCTCGACATTCGGCGCGGGGCTGCTCTATGACCAAAAAGGAAGCGACACCTATCGTGCGGGCGGACGGTATCTCCACCGGCCCCTTCTGCCGCATGATTTTCAATCCCTCTCACAAGGCTACTCGATCGGATTCCGCCCCCGCGCCGCAGGCGGTGTCGGCATCCTCATCGATCAAGAGGGGAACGACTTTTACAATGGCGAGGTCTACTGCCAAGGCGTCGGCTACTGGTACTCGCTCGGTTTCCTTTATGACGGGGCGGGAAACGACATCTATCATGCGACACAATATGCCCAGGGAGCCGGTGTTCACCTCGCCATCGGTTCTCTTTGGGATGTCGGCGGCGACGACCATTATATCTCGAAAAATGGCGTCACCCAGGGAACGGCGCACGATCTCTCCGCCGGCATGTTGCTGGATCAAGGCGGCAATGACTATTATACCGTGAGCGGCGGCCAGGCGATGAGTATCACAAATTCCACGGCCATCTTTATCGACGAAGAAGGGGATGACTTCTACGCGACCTTTGAAGAGAGCCAAGGAAGCTCCCGTTGGGCGCGTGGTTTCTGCGGCACGGGGATCTTTCTTGATCTCGAGGGAAGCGACGTTTATCCCCGCAACGCCCTCGGTGAGAACGGCGCGGTCTGGGAGCAGCAAACCTACGGTCTCGGTATCGATCTGGACCGCAATCTTGAACTTCCCGGCGAAGTGGTTCCCGAAATCGTCCTCACGGCCGAGGACTCCCTCCGCGATGTGGCGGAGCTCTTCGAGACGGCGTCGATTTGGGAGGTCGGGAATGCGCGCGAGAAAGTCCGCCGCGCCCGGAAGGCTCTCATCGCAAAAGGGATGCCGGCCGTTGACTATGCAACTAAAGAGAAGCTGGGATCGCGCGACGGATTGGAGTTTCGGGCGATCAGTGAGCTGGCCGAGGCTTATCCCGACGAGTTCACAGCGCGGATCCTTCCGCGGCTCAATGATGAGAACGAGCAAGTCCAGCGAAACGTGATCGGCTTATTGGGAGACCTTCATCGAACCGACGCCCGCGCGCCGCTCGAGGAAATGCTCGCCGACAGGAAACAGAACAAGCATTGGACCCGTATTATCTATGCCCTGGGCAGCATCGGTGATTCACACGCTGCGCCCCGTTTACGGCCCTTTCTGACGGATGCAAATGAGCGGCGGCGGATCACCACGACGGTGGCCCTAGCGGCGTTAAAGGATTCAACAGCCGTCGCCGCTTTAACAAATCTTCTTTCTGATCCGCTATTCACCGTACGCTCCGCGGCCTCATCCGCCCTCCGTGGATTCGGCGTCGTAGCGCTTGATCCGCTGGCGGCAAGTCTCGCCCGAGGGGCGACACAGCGCGCGCTCCGCCTCAGGACGCTTGGGGATATTACCGCCGCTCTTCGCGACAGCACCGACGAAAAGTCGCTTCTCGCCAGATCCAAAGGACGCGATATATTAATGTCAGAGCTGAAGCGCCCAAAGAATGAGACAAATCCGATGTCCCGCGTGGCGGCGGTTGAGAGCCTCCTGGCCCTCGGTGATGAAGACACGGCTGGGTTTGTGCGACTCCGGATGCAGGATGAGTTCGACCCGCTGGTTCTGAGAATGTATCAAAAGGCGTCGGAGCGGATGGACTAGGCGGCCGCCACCCACGGGAAATCGAAGCGGAAATCCCCGCACCCGGCTTTATCCGGCCGGGTGCGGATAGAATAAGAAAACTATAGCGGCCTCACCGGAATACAAATGTTCACGATACATTTGCCTTCCGGATGAGTCTTGGGATCGTTGAGGTACTGCTCATAACAAAGGCGGTCATCGGGCTGATAGCCGCTCTCCGGAAGCCATCCGCCCATTACCGCATTCCACGCCGCCGCGTACTCGTTTGAGCTGAGCTCGAAGCGCGCGACGGCGAACTGGCCGCCGGGGATATCCATCTCACCGATTTCACCGTCGACCGGAGTTCCCTTTGGAACAGTGATACAAGCGCTCGTTCTCAGCTTGTCTTCCTCGGTGATCTTGGGATCGTCATGGTAGACACAGATCACCTGGGTTCCTGGGAACCGCAGCAACCCCCTGGGCCCCGCCCACGACATGAGCTTGTTAAAGAGACCCTCAAAGAGTTTGGCGTCGCCCGCATAGGGTCCGACATGGCGGACGTAAGCCACATGCAGCTCCGGCATTTCCTTAACTTCAACCTGGGCATCGGTCATGTTGTTCATTTCCATCCTCCATTTTTGGGTTAATCGATCCGACTCAATATGAAGGATGGATCCGTGATCGTCTTTCCGGATCTTGCCAATCGCTTCCCGCCCCTTGCTTTTCGTTTTGCGAATCTTGCTCGCCGGATCGGCGTTGCGCCACTCGCTGGCGCTCATGTTGAATTTTTCTTTGAAAACCCGGGCGAAAGCCGCGGACCCTGAAAATCCGCAGTCGAGGGCGATTTCCGTGATCGTCTTTTGAGGATTCGCATCAAGCATCATCGCCGCCCGTTCCACACGAATCCTTTGTATAAACTGATTCAGTGTCTCGCTCATCATCGCGCTGAAGATTCGATGAAAATGAAACCGGGAAAAGCAGGCGACACCGGCGAGCGTCTCGAGGGAGAGATCGCCGCTCAGGTTCCGTTCGATATAATCAATGACCCGATTGATCCGCGAAACATACTCGCCGCGCAAGCGCTTGCGCTCCCGGTCGGTCTGATGATCCGCGCCATCGAGGTGGTTGACGGCGTTGGTGTCCCCGTTCTTCGAGTCGCCGCCGTTGTCTAATCCGCCCACTAGTATTTCTTCCGCATATCCTCGAGCGTCTTCCGTGGCACCTTATCCGCCCAGCCGGCTTGCCCGAAAGCGATCATCCGCGCTTTCACCACTTCCTTCATTGCATTGCGGGCGGGGTTCATATAGTCGCGAGGGTCAAAGGCCTCCGGTTTCTCCATAAAAACCTTGCGGATCGCGCCGGTGATCGCCAGCCGGTTGTCGGTATCCACATTGACCTTGCGAACACCGTGCTGGATGCCGCGTTGAATCTCCTCAACAGGAACACCGTAGGTTTCCGGCATCTTCCCGCCGTATTTATTGATAATCTCGATCAGCTCCATCGGAACGGAACTGCTGCCATGCATCACCATGTGGCACTCGGGAAGGCGCTTGTGTATCTCGGCGATAATCTCCATCCGCAGGACATCGCCGGTCGGACGCTTGCTGAATTTATAAGCCCCATGGCTTGTTCCGATCGCCACGGCGAGGGCGTCGCAATTGGTGGCCGCCACAAACTCCTCCGCCTGGGCGGGATCCGTCAGGTGCGACATCGCTTCGGCCCCGCTCAATCCGGCGCCGTGGCCGTCTTCAACACCGCCGAGGGTCCCCAGCTCCGCTTCTACGGTTACGCCCTTCGCGTGCGCTGCGCCCACCACTTTTTTTGTAACTTCTACATTATACTCATAAGTTGAGGGCGTCTTGCCGTCAGCCATCAATGATCCATCCATCATAACCGACGTGAATCCCATTTCAATCGCGCTCAGGCATGTTTCCGGGCTGTTGCCGTGATCCTGATGCATGACGACCGGGATTTTAGGGTTCAGCTCAACGGCCGCCAGCATGAGATGCCGCAGGTAATTGTCATTGCTGTAGGCGCGGGCTCCGCGGCTGGCCTGTACAATCACGGGAGAGTTCGTCTCGTTGGCCGCGGCCATGATGGCCTGAATCTGCTCCATATTGTTAACGTTAAAGGCTCCGACGCCGTATCCGTTTTCGGCGGCGTGATCCAACAAAACACGCATGGGAACGAGGGGCATGACTACCTCCTATGGCTTGCGATTGTAACTGCTTCGAGCCGCCTCCGGATCAACCGATTCATCAAACCAGAGATCCCGCGGCATGTCCAGCCGGCCTTGGTTCTCCCGCCGCGGCGGGACGGGAACAGCGCCGCCAGGATCAAGGCCGGCTGTCTTCACGCCATAACCCCTTCCAACACTGCGCGTTGGCGCATCTTCAACGGTAGCAAAGCGCCCCCCCCGCGGGGCCGAGAAGCATCGGATGACGGATAGCGCCCCGCGGACGCTCGAAAGATGACAACCGCGGTTGGCCTGCGCCAGGGGCGAGGGGCGGTCTGTGGCCCCCGCTGCTCTGGATTTGGCGTCTTAGCCCTCTTGTCTGCCGGGGCATGTTCCCTTATGCTTCTTGTACATGAATCGTGATGTTTCTGTTGTGAACGGGAAAAGAGGAGGCGGCCATGCGAGATCATCTCGCCGGTATTCTGCTTTTTATAACTTTTGCCGTTTTATCGGGCGGTTGCGGTGACGATGACTGCGCGACAGCGCCGCACCCCGGGCAGGAGAAAATCGCCGGGCAGGTTCTCGGCGGGAACGGTCCGGTAATTAATGCATGGGTTCGAATTGTCAGCATGGATGCCCAGACAAATGGTTACCACCTGGAAACTTCCATTCAAACCGATAGCGAGGGCCGCTTCGATCTCGCGGTTCCTCCAGGTAATTATGGCGTTTCGATTTTGGGGATTAGTTCGGTGAGTACATTTTGGTATTCCGCCTCTGGGCCCCAGCTGAAAAGGGCTAACGCCGATACCATTCGCATTGTTGATGAGGGTGATTCCGCCGTTGTAAATTTTGTCTTTGGCGGATTCGAACTCCACTCATCTCTTGCGTCCGGTTTTGCTGGAAATAAAGTAAACATTAGTGTTACGGATTCTTCCTTCACCCAATCTTACGCCCGCCGGAGTGTCGGTTTTCTCGACAATGCGTTCTATGCTCAATTTCCTGTGCTTCCTCCCGGGAAGTGCCAGCTGCAACTTGAGATCGCCAGCCGTGATTACTCGTGGCAATCTTCTTTCTGGCTTCCGCCAACATTAGACCGCCGCTTGGCGGAACCCTTCGAAATCCTTCCTTCTGAAATGACCTCCTGGGAAAACCCCCTCCCGGAACCGTGTACTCTTCAGGGGATTCTTTCGGGGCCATGGGCGGATTCTGATTTCAGCCGGCCCTATGTGGATGTCATCGGCCCCGATTCCATCTGGGTGGGCCGGTCGTCTGTCAACGAACGGGGCGAATACGAAATCCCTCTTTTCGCCTCGGGGTGGGCTCGTATAAAAGTATCCGTGGGCGAAACGGATTATTGGATCGGTCAAGAGGATTACCCTGGTGGCTATGAATTTGAAATTGTTCCGGGTACAACGATATTCTTGGACCCCCTCTGGGTTGGTGGATTTGCCTGCAATCTTAACGCAGACCCGGCCTGGGAAAACCTAAGTGCCGCCATAGAAGTCTATGATCAAAATGGCGCTCATATCACAACGGTCAATCTCGCGAAGGACAATATAATAGGGATACCTCTTTTCTCGGCCGGCACATATAAATTCAATGTCGTTTGGAGCAAGTATAGTTACCATTCTTGCCCATGGAGACCGCAATGGTTCGATCGCGCCACATCCTTTGAAGAAGCCACGCCGATCGTCTTGTCTGCGGGAATCGAGCTCGAGGAAGTGGATATTTTTTTAGAGCGAGGCGGGTCCATCAGCGGACATGTCTATACGCCGGGCGGCAATCCGGTCAACGGAAGATACCTCGTTGCCAAATCTCCTGACGGGGAATGGGCCTGGTCCCATAGATGGAGATCAACGGAGAGCGGCGTCTATCGTATTGAGGGCTTGCCCGATGGTGAATTCATTATCGGCGCTCAGCACAGCAACGCTGGGGATAATCAGGGTGTCACTTGGTATCCCGGCACGAATGACGATGCTCATGCAAGCCCCATTACAATTGTCGATGCACAGGAGGTCTCGGGAATCGACATTTGGCTGATACCCTAAATGCTCTTGGGAGGTTTTGTGCGGTATCCATTTCTGGTTTCTGTTTTGATCGTCTTGATTTTTTCAATCCTTGGTGGCTGCGGCGACGACGACTGCCCGACGAATTCACTGCCTGGCCAGGAAAAAATTGTCGGGACCGTTATGACGACCTCCGGCCCGGTTGCGCAGGCACATATCCATGCCGCGCTTGCACAGGCGGGCGCCCCCGGCGATTATATCTCGGCTTCGGCCGGAACAGATGAAATGGGGCATTACAGCCTCCCCGTTCCACCAGGCAGCTACAAATTGTCTGTGTCATATGATGGGAGCCATAGATTTTGGTATTCAGATACCGGCCCCAAAGTCAGTTCCGATTTTGCTGATACAATTAAAATCGCAGCGGGCTCTTATTCCACAACGGCCGATTTCATTTTTGGCGCCATCAAATATACCCTCCAATTCCCTCAGGAATTGGAGGGAGAAAGCCTAAGATTCTATGCTGAAAGTGCACAAGAGGGTCTTTTATTGGTTAATCAATATTCGGCTCCTCAACTCGGCGAACGTGTTATTACATTCGATTTCGTACCCCCCGGCCGTTACATCATAAGGGTCTATGTGGGGGATTGTGGATCCGCTTGCCGGAATTTGTTTTGGCTTCCTGCTACAATCGACCGCGCAATGGCTGATGAGATTCAAGTCGATCCGCTTGAACTGTCATCAAGAGAGGGGGTCATCCCTCCCGCGTGTCATCTCAAGGGAGCGGTTGACCCTCGGTGGTCGGAATTGCTTGAGGGCCAATCCAGATTTCAACTCAAGGCTTACGGCCCTGACTCGGCTCTAATCGCACAACAATATGTTGATAACGACAGCCGATTTGACATTCCAATCTTTGCCGAGGGACGCGTTCGGCTGAAAACAATCCTGCTGGATTACCCTCACTGGGTTGGTGGAGACAATTTCTTCGAGGCCGATGAATACATTCTCATTTCAGGAGCGTCGGTTCCGGTGGACTCCATAACCATTGGCGGCATCCTCTTCCATGTTGTGGAAAATGAAACTCTTTGTATTAACACGTTTAAGTATGTCCTGGTCGACCATGCCGGAAACTCTATTGTTTCGGGGGGAAATTATCAGCACACCCCCACACTGCTTCAATCCCTGGCGCCCGGCGACTATAGACTCTTCATCTATTGGTCATTCCCCTCCCTCTGGCGAGCCCAGTGGTATGATCAAGCAAACTCTGGGGAAGAGGCGACTTCCATCGTCCTGGATTCAGAGGGCGATATTGAAAACATCAACGTCACCCTGGAAAAGGGGGGCGCCGTCAGCGGTCGAATCTTGGACTCTTCTGGAATGCCGGCTGACGGTTCAAGCATGATTGTTCGCGTGTTGGATACCGGCTGGGTGTTCCGCTATTACTGGGAAACGGCTGATGATGGATCTTATCACCTCGAGGGGTTGCCGGATGGCAGATTAATTATAGGTATTGAACATCGCCCGCCCGAGTATGCGCGGATCACCTGGTACCCTGGAACCGATGATGAGAATGCTGCTGAATTCATAACCCTTAACCATGCGGAGGAGATCACGGGGATAGACTTTCAACGCCTGCCGCCGGAGGTGCCTATGTCGCCGGTGCGCGCCACGGGAGGGGATTGATCAGTTGTCAAGCTACGCCAAAAATCTCTGCCGCTGGAGCTACTCATTGGGGAGTTTTGTGCGGCATATTTTTCCGCTTGCGGTTCTTCTTATACTGTTAGGCATCGTCCAAACGGGATGTGATGACGATTGCCCAGCGGCCCCGATACCAAGCCAAGAAAGAATCACCGGCCGCGTCATAAATACCCACGGACCCGTTCCCGGCGTCGTCGTCGAAGCCTCCTCGGCTACCGGCCAACCATATGGCGACTCCTTTCTTTCTCGTAAAATTACAGATAGTAATGGGCGGTTCGACATTCCCGTACCCATCGGCGGCTATTTTTTGCGGATGAAAGATCCGATAGAAGGCAACTTCATCTGGTATACATCGTCGGGTTTGACTCTGGGGCACCAAATCGCGGACACATTGAAAGTTTTATCAGGGTGTGATTCCATCCGGGCGGATTTCATTCTTGGGAGCGTGGAAATTCAACTTCAGCGGCCGCCGGAGCTATCGGGAGAAGAATTTCGATGTCGTTTAGAATCGGCCGTGGATCGGAGTGTCGCATTTGATATAGACTCCGGGGTCAATTCTGAGAATGGAGTTCTAGAGACAGACTTTCTCCCGCCGGGTCAATATTTCATCAAGGTCATCTACTACCATTCAAACCAGCAGCATTCTTGTTTTTGGCTCCCCTCAACACTCGACCCAGCCGCGGCCGATGCCATTACAATTTACCCGCAGGAAAGAACAACGTGGACGGAGAACCTCTTCTCGCCCTGTTACCTTCAGGGGCAAATCGATACTCGCTGGGTGGAATTTGAACATTATGGCAGAGAAATCTCCTTTTTCGGGCCGGATTCAACCGCCCTTGCGTCTCATCCCATCGATGATCAATGGCAATTCAGTATTCCATTCCTCGCAGAGGGACATGTCCGGCTCAAGATGAATATTTCGAGGTTCGAAAATTGGGTCGGTGGCGATAGCTATGTTGATGCGCGTGAATATGCCCTCCATCCCGGGACCACCGTAACTACAGATTCCATCCCTATTGGTGGAATTATTTGTCATCTATCTGGAAATCTTGACCTGGAATGGTATAGCGGAGAGATTTCCGTGTATACCCTGGAAGAGAAAATTATTTCTTCCAGTGACGGTGCCAATCTTATAGCAATCCCTTTTCTTGCTGCCGGTGAATACAAACTTCGTGTGCAATGGCGAAACGCAACTCCTTGGAGACCGCAATGGTATCATCTTGCCACGCATTTTGATGATGCAACTCCCATTGTTTTGGAAAAAGAGGGAAGCATGAAGAATATAGATATCACTCTGGAAAGGGGGGGTAGAATAGCGGGCACGGTACTGACCTCTTCTGGAGGAGCGGCCAACAGGATGAGTCTCCGAGTAAAATCCAACAGTGGAGATTGGTCTTGGACTTATGGCTTGTACACATTCTACGATGGCACCTATCTCATCGAGGGCTTGCCAGACGGCGAATTCATCATCGGGGTTCGGCACGCCTCACCGGAGTATGACCGTATCACTTGGTATCCCGGCGTTGCCGAAGAAGATTCGGCCCAGGGCATTACAATCATTGATGCGAGTGATGTCGTGGGAATCGATTTTCAGATGCTGGCGCCGCTGGATCCGAGCTCCCCATAAAAATTTCCTGAATCTGAAGGACGATCCCTATCCGCAACCTTGAACCCCTCCACATCCGGCCTTAGACTCTTGGCAACGCAGGAGGTGAATCATGCGCTACTGTCGCTTTTTCCCCATATTGATTTCCGCGCTGTTGCTGTTGCTGGCCGCATGCGGCGACGATGACTGCTCGACGAAGCCATCATGCCCGGGCCAAGAAAAGATCTTCGGCACAGTGACCGGCGGCCTAGGGCCGATCGCTGGTGCGAGGCTTCGAATACTTACACTCAAAGAAATGGTCCCGGGGCAACAGATTCAAATTATTGCCACAACAGATTCCGCCGGGCGATTCAATGTCGCCGTGCCCCCGGGATACTATGGTGTTGAGTTGACAGCGCCGGGCCTCTACCAGCCCCTTTGGTATTCCGAAAATGGACTCAGTGCCGGCATCTCGGAGGCGGACACTCTCTCCATTACTTCAGCCGGTGACTCGATTCGAGTCGATTTTATCTTAGGGGGATTGGAAATCCATCTTCAAACCCCCACGGTGCTCGACGGCATGGCGCTGATCTGCGGCCTTGAAGAGGCGCTGTCGGCCCATCCCCAAAATCAGGCCCGCTCCGATCCGCAATCGGGGGAGAGAACTTTTACATTCGAAGTCGTTCCATCGGGGGACTATTTCGTAAAAATCACGGTCTTTAATCCCGAGAAGGGCAACGGATCTTCCTTCTGGCTTCCTTCGGCGCTGGATCGCCCGACGGCCGAATCATTCCATGTTGACCCCATGAATTTAACATCCGCCACCCGCGAGATTCCGGAGCCTGCCGCTCTACAGGGAGCCATCGGCGGCCGCTGGGCGGAATTGGAAGCCGGCCGGCCGAACATCAGATTTTATAACGCCCAGGAAACTGTCATCGGCTCACACTCTGTCGATGAATCAGGGGTGTACAATATACCGATCTTTGCCGCGGGCAGCCTTCGTCTCAGGGTGTCGATGGGTTATTCAGACCAGTGGATCGGCGGCGAGGATTATTCTTCCGCACACGCCTTTGACATTGTCCCAGGAAATGATTTCCCGGTCGACGACATCTCCATTGGCGGTCTTCAGTGCCTGCTGGTTGGAGACCCGGAGTGGGAACCCTACAACGCGACCATTGAAATCTTTAATCAAGAGGGCACCCGCGTGACGATGGCGCGGCCCGATCAAGATAATACTTTACCGATTCCCCTGTTCTCAGCCGACATCTTCAAACTCAGAATGAAGTGGAACGGCGCGTCGTCGTGGCGGCCGCAGTGGTTCGATCGCGCCACTTCCATCGACGAGGCCACCGCCCTATATCTGCCCGCCGAGGGAGAAATTGTTTCCGTTTTAATCACCCTGGAAGAGGGCGGAACGATCGCCGGAGGAATCATCAAAGCCGATGGAGAACCGGCTTCGGAATTCCCGCTTGCCGTCATCGCGGTTGACCCGGAGTGGAGCTGGTCAAACTACTGGAGAACATCATCCGACGGCGCCTATCTCATTGAGGGGCTGCCCGACGGGGAATTCATTGTCGGCGTTCGTCACTCGTGCCCGGAATGCAATGTCGTCACTTGGTATCCCGGCACCACCGAGCAGGATTCGGCTCAGACGATCACAATTCTCGATGCACAGGATGTCACGGGAATTGATTTCCAGCTTCAGTCAACACTGTCACAACTCACGCCATAAGAAGGAGGCGTTATGCCCTGGCCGACACTCAACCATATGAAACGGCGCCTGAATCGGCGCCCGATGCCGCGCGTTGAACCGCGGCGGAGCCCCCACCGATCAATGGCCGCCCTGTTGGTGCTTGGGGTGCCGCTGCTGATCCTTTTGGCGGCGCTTGCACCGGCCACCGTGATCGCAGGCGCACAGCCGGTCATCAGCGACGACACCGAAGCCTGTCTCGATTGCCACTCGATGACGACATCCGGAATTTATTGGGATTGGAAACACAGCCGGCACGCGCAGTCCTCCCTATCCGCCGCATTGACCTATCCGGAGCTCAGCCGGCGCGTATCGATCAAGGCCGCTCCGGCGGGAATGGATAGCATCGCCATCGGCTGTGCGGAGTGCCACACCCTTAACGCCAATGAGCACGGCGACACATTTGAACATAACGGCTACAACATACATGTTGTTGTGACTCCCCGCGATTGTTCAACATGCCACCCCGAAGAAGTGGTGCAGTATGCCGGCAATATAATGTCCAACGCCCACAGCAACCTTGTGGACAATTCCCTGTATCAGATGCTCCAATCCTCCATCAACGGTGTTCAACATTTTATCGGGGATACGATCACAACCGATCCGCAGGATGAGTTGACCGACGCTGAATCCTGTCTCTATTGCCATGGAACCGTTGTCAGCGCCGTTGAAATGGAGGAAAGAGACACCGCCTTTGGAGAAATGTCCTTCCCTGTTCTTCAGGGATGGCCCAATCAGGGCGTCGGGCGCGTCAACCCAGACGGAAGCCTCGGCGCCTGCACCGCGTGTCATACAAGACACCAGTTCTCGATCGAGATGGCCCGGAAACCGGCGACCTGCGCCGAGTGTCACAAGGGCCCCGATGTTCCGGCGTCAAAAGTCTATGAGGTGAGCAAGCATGGGAATCTCTACTACTCCATGCAGGATAAATGGTCCTTTGATTCCGTTCCGTGGATTCCGGGAAGGGATTTTATCGCGCCAACCTGCGCCACTTGTCATGTCTCCTTGCTCGCAACGGAAGATGGTGATGTTGTGGCCGAGAGAACCCATCGGATGAATGACCGCCTGGCCTGGCGCCTGTTGGGCGTTCCCTACGCCCACCCGCATCCGATTTCCGCCAACACTTCAATTATACAAAACAAAGCGGGTTTACCGCTGCCGACCGAGCTGACCGGCGAGCCGGTGGATGCTTTTCTCATCAGGGCGGAGGACATGCGGGAGAGAGCGGCCCGGATGAAGGGAATTTGTGCCCCCTGCCACGCGGCCGGCTGGACAGATTCGCATTTCGCGCGCCTTGATAAGGCGATTGAGACAACAAACGCCATGACGCTGTCCGCGACTGAAATCCTTCTTGCCGCCTGGAGCGGCGGTTATGCCAAGGGGCCGGCGCAAAGCGGCAATCCCTTTGATGAAGCGATCGAAAAGATGTGGACCGAGCAATGGCTCTTCTATGCCAACTCCATCCGCTTTGCCTCCGCCATGGGAGGGGCCGATTACGGCACTTTTGCCAACGGCCGCTGGGCGCTCTCCAAGAACCTGCGGGAGATGCATGACTGGCTGATGTTGAGAAGCGGGGAGTGACGACTCAGGGTTCCGGCGTTTGAAGCGGCGGGATCTGATGCTTGGGATCGCTGCTGACCGCGGCCATTATTGATCCGCCGACAACCAGCAGGGCGCCGGCCAGGCTTATCGGACTCAGGTTCTCCGGCTCAATGACCTGAGGCCAAAGCGACGAAACGATCATCATCAAGAAAACGGTGAGAACAGGAACGGTCGCCAGGACGGCGCTGACGCGGGAGGCCTCCCAGTGTTCCAGCGCCTCGGCAAAACAGCCATAAGCGAAAAGTGTGTTTAACGCCGCAAAGATCAATAAGAAGACCTGCAGGGTGTTGAGGGTCGCAATCTGTCCAGGATGCGCCGCCGGAAAAAACGCGACCGCTCCGAAGATATAGATCACAAGAAGGATCATTTCCGAGGAATAGCATCTCAGGAGCTGTTTTTGAGTAAGACCATAAACAGCCCACGCGATCGCCGCGGTGATAATCAACAGAATGCCGATTGTATAATCCGTGAGGCCGCCAATGAGCAATGCCAGCCTTCCATTAAAGAACAGCCCCATGCCGGCGACAAAAACGAGCATCCCTGTCCACTGCAGGCGGACAAAGCGCTCACGATAGATAAAGACGCCGCCCAAAAGCATAAATCCGGGCGCCAATTGTATCACGACCTGTGCAATGCTCGGCGTCAGATGATCGAGACCGATAAGATAGATAATATAGTTGGCGCAAAGACAGAGACAGCAGACAATTATAAGCAGGAGAAGCAGACCCTTCGGACGCACGCTGCGGGCCCGGCGTCTTCGGGCGGCCAGATAGGCGGCGAGAAGTACGGCGGAAGCCAGAAAGCGGTACCAGGTGATCGTAATGGCATCCATCCCACCCAAAAGAGTCTTCAAGGCAATTGGAAGTGCGCCCCACAACAGAGCGGTGATAACGGACAGCAAAAAGCCGAGTTTCCACCGGCCGGAGGTTGTATGAAGAGTCATTTTCTTGGTTTACCGGACCGCCAGGAATAGACCGGCTCCCAGCCCAAAATCTTCCGTGCCCGTTCGGTGCATATCAAAGACCGGTAGGGATCTTCTTTGTATTCAATCCCCCCGCGCCAGGGAACGCCGGGGTGTATTTGTGAGACCAGCTCCCGGGTCGTCTTTTCCGCCGAAACGATGTCGGCCGCGCAAAGCAAGAAGGTCGCGTGGCCGGGGTCGGGGCATTCGAGGGCGCAAAGGGCGGCGCGGGCCACATCCCAGACATC
Organism: Candidatus Eisenbacteria bacterium; assembly: GCA_018831195.1. Classification (NCBI taxonomy): domain Bacteria; phylum Candidatus Eiseniibacteriota; species Candidatus Eiseniibacteriota bacterium. Next base: position 49,130 of record JAHJDP010000118.1, read on the forward strand.
AATAAAGGCGCCGTACTCCCAAAAGGGGGTCCATTCATTCCGGGGATCCACCTCCATCCACTTCCTGATCTCCAGATACCGCGCCTCGTTGAATATTCCCGGCGGTCGCAGACATATGGTCGGTATCCCGGTCCGCGCAGTGAAGTGCTTGCACATTTCCTCGGAAAGTTTCTTTGATACGCCATACGGCGTCCCCGGGCTGCAGGGGTAGTCGTCATCTATCGGAAGATAGTCGGGGGCTTTCTCGCCGATAAAACATCCCAATGTATTCACGCTGCTGAGATAAACAATGCGCCTGACACCTTCGCATTCTGCGGCCCAGAGGACATTCCATGTCCCCAGAAGATTGACCTCGATGATCTCCGACGGATGGGCCTCCGGTTGCCCCGCCAGGGCCGCCGCGTGGATGACGGCATCGCACCCCCTCATCGCAATGCTCAATGCCTTCGGGTCGCGGATATCCTTTCCGCCGACTCGGTCGAAGCCGGCCACATCATAATTCCGGCCGCTCAGGGCCCGCTCAATCGCCGCCCCGGCAAGGCCGCGGTTTCCGGTCACAAGAATTTTCATAAAGACTATCATGCGGCCCGCCCCGAAGGATGGCAATCCCGACGCCGGGCAAAGCTTTAAAAATCTTCCTTGTGGTTGACATCGCCGCCGCGCTGGTGCGGGAAGTTGGGGCGGTTTTCCATGACCCGGGCGGCCTCGGTTCGGCCGGCCAAGGTTGGCAGTATGATCCTGATCGTGGTTTCCTCATCCGGTATGCTGTGTTTTATAAAAACTTTGCCGCCATAAGGCGCCAACACATCTCTGGCCGCATGGAGCCGTTTATTTTCACCTATCTCAACGCCATCGATGGGAACGGATTGTTCAAAGATCCGCTCCCATGCTTCCTCCGGTAAGCCGGCGCCGGTGTCCTTTACATCAACACGGCAATAATGTTCTTCTTTCTCAACCACAAATCTGATTTCCCGGATCGGCCGCTCTTTGATGGCGTCCAGCGCGTGGCCCAACACAAGATCGAGGCTCTTTTCAAGCACCTCCGCGGGGACGGCAACAGAAATAAAGAGATCGTCGCCGATGGTGAGATGCCCGCGTACCGCAAGCGTGTCGAACTCTCGCTTCCGTCGAGAAAGAATCGCTTCAAGAGCCGGGATCAACGGCGTTCCCGGGCGCTTCGGCCTTGGGTTCCCTCTGAAGGAAACCCGCGCGCGCCAGCTACTCCCTGTGGCAAGAAAAAAGAGGAATGCGATAAGCGCACCGCCTATCGCACCCAGGAAAAAGTCGCTTATCACAAGTCTATCAAACGCCTCTCTGTGATGGGATGGCTGGGCCTCCCTACGACGGACGATTCGTACATGCTATTCATACATGCTCTTGATAAGGCCCCAGGTCGTATCTTTTTTATCGCCACCTACCCCGGAATTATTGAGGCATCCGCTCTGCACATATCCGCCGAATCCGGCTGAGGTCAACAGGTCCCCGTGAACATCAACCTCGGCCTCCCCATAGAGAACGGTCCGGGTGTCATTCCAAACACGCACCGTGTAGTGCCCCGGCTCAAAGCCGAATCCCCACATGTCGAGATCAAAGCAACACATACAATCACAGGGACCCATGGGGAGGGTTTCGGTCTCCAGGAAATCGACAGCAAACGGTTCGGGTGTTTCCATGGCAACGACAACGACGGCACAACAATTGTAAAAGGCGCCGGCGTGCTTCACCAAAATCGTATCGCCGACGGCCCACGCAAAAATCTGATCTTCACACTCCTCCTGGCTGCAAACCAAGGCCGGAGCAAGCGCGCCGACAAGAACAGAGCAGAGAACGACGGCGGCCGATCGAACAAGGAATTGTCTTTTCATCGTTCACCTCCTATCCAGCCCATAACAAGTCTAGCCTTCACATCGGAAACTCGTCAAGTGTTGGGAGATTGGATGGCGCCAACTACTTTCGATACGCCCACTTAACTTGGCTCCAGGTTCCCTCTTCACGCAAAATAGGCTCACCGCACGGGTTCTTCCCCGCCGCGGACCCAAAACCCATAACGCCGTATTCCTCGATTTCATCGGTTGCGTGGGCCGCGCCGCATTCGACAAACACGCCACCATGAACAGGGTGTTCGCCCAGGCCTATTGTGCCATCACCATAGGCATAGATCCCAAAGTAATAGAGCGGCTGAATGGCGCCGTCATCGGCGCAGGACGGCGCATAAGAGACGGCTGTCCCCGTATTGGGCAACGGCCAACCATCCGATGGGATTTCAAGAATGGCGCTGCCGGGAGGAACGAACGGCCCGAAGGCTGCAACGTAAGTCCCCGCGGGATCATAGGGGCCCAATCCGAAAACACAGGTGTTATACTCCGGCGAGCTGCCGTCAGGGAAAACAGCCAGCACAATAAACCACTGAATGTTCGACCCGCCGCTGGTCCCGGTTGGCGACAACTCATCACAATGGCTGGGGATCTGCAACGCGCGGAACGGATCTCCCCCGGTGTCGACGACTCGGGAATCGGTATGAACGGCAAGAACCGATCCCTCGTTGGGGCCTGCGCTTGAAGATGTCGCGAGAAAAGCTGAGAAAATTATTATAAACGCGGCGCACGAGACAATGGAGAGACGTCGCATGGCATCCTCCTGGATATACCCGATAACAAATGTCTCATACCAACGATGTCCTCCCAACGAATGACTCCCAACGCTTCGATACCAAAAACCCGACATTAAACACTTAACATTGAATCAATAGAAAGTTCAACCCGAACGCCGCCCCGGCGGAGCCCGCCAATCCCCATCCTGGGGCATTCATCCCTCCACTCCTATCCTGATATAGAGTATAGATTGTTTTGCCGGAACCGGCCGCGTCGGGTTGGGCCCCCGGAAACTGTCACAATACATTATCCCACAAAAAGTTAGATCCCGGGCGGGGCCCATTGACGCCCTCTCCCACAGAACACTAGACCTGTGTCTTGGGCCACCGCCTCATGGTGAGGAGCAGGGTGATGATGAGAACCGGCCAGATCGCTGAATATGTATAGATATGCTGCAAGCCCAAAAGAGCCCGCAGGGGGCCGACACCAAAGGTGCCGCCGATCAATCCCATGGCGACCGAGGCCGAGAAGAGCGCGCTCACCTGTGGCGTGTGGTGGGGCAATTCCTCGGAGGCCAGACTCAGCAGCAGCGGGAACAAGGCGGAGCAAAAAAATCCGGCCAGGCCGAAGCGAAGCAGGGAGTCGATCGCGCCATTGGATCCGGAAACAAGAACAAAGGATAGAGCCATGCCGGCGGCGAGGATCAGGGTGATCCAAAGCGGTTCAACACGGCGCACGATCACGGTGCTGAGCATCCGGCCGGCCATCATGGCAAACCAGAAACTCGAGAGGGCTCCGGCGGCAATCTCCAGGGGCAGGCCTTTGTTTTCCGACAGGAAGATAACCGCCCAAGCGGTGAAGGTTCCCTCACCGATGCCGTAGATCAGAACGGTCGTTGACCGGGCCCAGAGACGGCCGGGAATGTGCAATCGCTCTTTGAAACCGTTGGGAATACGGGGCCATCCGACGACCGGTTTTTTCCCAGCGAAAACGGTAATCCCCAATATAATGACCGCCAGCCCGAGCGGCGCGGCAAACCAGACATTCGCCCGCGCCGCGACAGCAATGATCATCGGCCAGAGGGCCGCGCCCACACCGATAACTCCGTGCAATGCCGTCAGGGCGCCGCTCCGCGCCCGGGGGAAATTCTCAATCGCGCCGGTATTGAGGACGAGACCGATAAGACCTCCGCCGGGGCCGAATGCCGTCATGGCGAGGATCAACGTCGCCACCCCAAGATCCCTTCCCAGAAAGGGTGAGACAGCCATCAGGATCATCGATACGGCCAGGGAGATCTGCGCCCACCGAAAGAGCGCCTGCAGACTCCACCGCCGCAACAGAATCGGCGAGGCGAGCGCACTGACCGCGGCAAGGATGAGAACCGGCAGAAAGAGGGCGCCGTAAAGTGTATCGCCGATCTCCAACCGCTCTCGAAGAATCGTGCTGGAGGCCGGGAAGGTTACGATAACCCCGCCCGTCACCAGCGCGGCAAGGTATATTGTAACCACGGAGTGTTTTGACATAGCTTGAATTGACGCTGTCTGTCTTGACACAGAGATCGGATTCTTTCTGGAAGTTGCGCCCATGAGCGCTAAGCTTACACGGTCAGACAGGGAATGTGGAGATTTTCATGAAGACCCAACAAAGGGCCTACGCCTATGCTCTCGTCGCCGTTGCCTTCTGGTCAACGGTCGCGACAGCCTTTAAAATTTCCCTCCGCCTCCTAACGCCGGCCCAATTGCTGCTTTACTCCTCGGCCATATCCACGCTCTGCCTCATCTCCGCCGTGCTGATTCAAAGAAAGGCGGCGCAGCTCTCCTTGTCGCGGGCGGGCGCCCTGCGGTCCCTTGCGACCGGTTTCATCAATCCCTTCTTTTACTATCTGATTCTGTTCAAGGCTTACTCATTGCTCCCCGGCCAGGAGGCTCAGCCGCTGAACTTCACCTGGGCGATCGCCATGGCCGTGCTCTCAATCCCACTGCTCAAGCAGAAAATCCGCCCCATGGGATTTCTCGCAATCCTCATCAGCTTCGCCGGGGTATACATTATCTCCACCCGTGGAGATATCTTCTCTTTCCGCCCGACCAGTTCTCTCGGCGTTTCACTGGCTCTCGTTAGTTCGATCCTTTGGGCGCTCTATTGGATATACAATCTACGCGATCCGCGTGATGAGGTTATCAAGCTCTTCTGGGGTTTCCTCTTTGGAACATTGTTTATCTTGATCTATGTCCTGGCCGCCGGGGAATGGGTCCATCCCTCCTCCTCGGCGCTGGCCGGCGCCGCCTACATCGGCCTCTTTGAAATGGGGATAACCTTTATCGTTTGGTTGAAGGCGCTCAAGCTGTCGCGGACAACGGCGCAGGTATCCAATCTCATTTTTCTGGCGCCTTTTGTATCGCTTGTTTTGCTGCACTTCATCGCCGGAGAGGATATTTTCCCGTCTTCCGTCGTCGGATTGGTGCTGATTGTCGCGGGGATATTGCTTCAACGCCGCTACGGATAGCCGCGCCGGCGTCTTTGTTAAGGCTCGTGGGCCGCCCGGCTTGGACGCCGGATGTTCCGTCCTATTTCTTCTGCCCCTGCTCAATCTTCGCCCAGCTGTCCCTCAAAGAGATCGTGCGGTTGAAAACGAGCTTTTCTGCGGTCGAATCTTTGTCCACGCAGAAATACCCATGGCGTATGAACTGGAACAGATCCCCCGGCTTGGTTCCCTGCAACGCCGGCTCAACCAGGCAGGATGATAACACGATCAGCGACGCGGGATTCAGATTCGCCGGAAATGTCTCGCCGTCTGGAACATCCTCTGGGTTTTCTTTGGTGAAGAGGTGGTCATACAGCCGCACCTCGGCGGGAACGGCGTGATCCGCCGAAACCCACTGTATGGTCCCCTTGACCTTTCGTCCGTCCTCCGACCAGCCGCCCCGTGTCGCCGGGTCATAGGTGCAATGAAGCTCCTTGGCTACTCCGGTGGTCTCGTCCTTCACAACGCTGTCGCACGTAATGTAATAGGCGTGCTTGAGGCGGACTTCGCGTCCCACCGCGAGGCGAAAATACTTCTTCGGCGGATCGTCCCAGAAATCGTCCCTCTCAATATATATCTCGCGGGTAAAGGGAACCTTCCTTGTTCCCGCCGATTCATCTTCGGGATTATTCACGGCCTCTATCTCTTCGACCTGCCCCTCGGGATAATTGTCGATAACAACCTTTATGGGATCCAATACGGCCATGACGCGATGGGCCTTCTTGTTCAGCTCTTCCCGCAGCATATGCTCGAGCAGAGCGATATCGACAACACTATCGCGCTTGGCCACGCCAACCCTTTCACAAAAAGCCGGAATGACATTAGGCGGATATCCCCTTCGCCGCATCCCGACAAGGGTCAACAGGCGGGGATCGTCCCACCCATTGACATGCTTTCCCTCTACGAGGATACGAAGCTTCCGTTTGCTGAGAACGGTATAGGTCAGGTTGAGGCGCGCGAATTCATATTGGCGGGAGTGGAAGACCCCCAATTCATCCAGGTACCAGTCATAGAGCGGTCTGTGATCCTCAAACTCCAACGAGCAGAGGGAATGGGTGATGCCCTCCATCGAATCGGACAGGCAGTGCGTAAAATCATACATCGGATAGATGCACCACTTGTCGCCCGTTCGGTGATGGTTGGCGCGGAGAATCCGGTAGATGACAGAATCGCGCATATTCAGGTTCCCGGATGACATATCGATCTTGGCCCGCAACACCCGCGATCCGTCTGGGAACTCACCGGCCCTCATCCGGGAGAACAGATCGAGGTTTTCTTCGACGGGGCGGTTGCGATAGGGGCTTTCCCTCCCCGGCTTGGTCAGCGTTCCGCGGTACATTCTGATTTCATCGGCGCCAAGGTCGCAGACATAAGCTTTACCATCCCTGATCAACTGAACAGCATGATCATAGAGCTTTTCAAAGTAGTCGGATGCATAGTACAGACGATCTTCCCAATCAAAGCCGAGCCAGCGTATATCCTCCATGATGGCATCGACAAACTCTGTCTCTTCCTTGCTGGGATTTGTGTCGTCGAAACGCAGATTGCATTTGCCGCCGAATTCTTTGGCCATCGTGAAATTGAGGCATATCGCCTTGGCGTGGCCGATATGGATATACCCATTCGGTTCCGGCGGAAAGCGGGTGTGGACGCGGCCGTCGTTTTTGTTATTTGCCAGATCTTCCTTGATGATCTCCCGAATGAAATGAGAACCTTGCGTTGACTCCGGTGTTAAATCCGGCGTTGAGTTCGGCGTGGTCATGGTGCCTGCTCCTTCTACAATAATTCTTCGTGATTCCCGCGTCTTTCAGGGTCTGGTTTCGGATGATCGCTAATCCCCGAACAGGTCCGCGAACTCCTTCTCGACCATTTTCAACCTCTTTGAGGAAATTCCCCCGATGGCGTCAATGGCCCGGCGGAGCCGTACCCGCACCATATCGGAGCCCAGAATCTCCATTGAATCAAACAACGGCGTCCAGGCCTTCCGGCCACTCAGCGCCAGATAGAACGGCCGCGTAAAATCCCGGAGTTTGACGCCGAAGATCCCGGCCATTTCATTAAAGAGCTCCTCCAGCGGTTTACATCTGAAATCCCGCTGCTGCTCCAGCTTCCACACCGCCATCTGCAGGAAGGCCGCCACCTCGTCGGTCGTCTTGCCCTTCATCTTGAAATCGGCGGGTTCAAGCGGCACCTCGTCGGCGAAAAAGGCGGCGGTCAGGAATCCCCAATCGGCTAGGGTTTCTAATCTAGGTTGCGCCAAGGGGACGATCCTTTCCACTAAATCGCGCCGCAACGCCCAATCCTCCAAGGCGTCGGTCAGCGCGGCCGGCGTGTAATCCTCCCGGATATAGCGGCCGTTCAGCCACTTGAGCTTGGTGATGTCGAAGACGGGCCCGCCGAGAGAGATGTCCTCGAGCTTCAAATTCCTGCACATCTCCTCGAGCGTGAACTTCTCTTCCTCGTTGGGCATGATCCAGCCCATCATGCCAAGGAAGTTGCGCAGCGCCTCGGGTAAATAGCCGGCCCGACGAAAATAGTTTATCGATGTCGGATTCTTTCGTTTCGATAACTTCGATTTGTTCGCATCGTTGTTTCTGAGAAGCGGGAGGTGGCAGAAGACGGGCGGCTCCCAGCCGAAATATTCATAAAGCTTCACGTGCTTTGGAACCGAGTTGATCCACTCTTCACCGCGGATGACATGGGTTATTCCCATCAGATGATCGTCGACGACATTAGCGAGATGATAGGTCGGAAAGCCATCCGACTTGAGGATGATCTGGTCATCCACCGAATTCCAATCTTTGCGGATCTCGCCGCGCAGAACATCATTAAAAACACACTCGCCGTCAAGCGGGATTTTCATCCGTACCACATGGGATTCACCCGCGATGGCCCGCTGCGCTGATTCCCCGGCCGGGAGATCGCGGCAATGCCGATCATACCCGGCGTCGGCGCCTTTGCGCATCCGGCGTTCAGCGAGCTGCTCTTTTGTACAGAAACAATGATAGGCATGCCCGTTTTGTAAAAGCGTTTCGACATGCCCGCGGTAGATTTCGCTTCGCTCGCTTTGACGATAGGGGCTGTGGGGCCCGCCGATGTCGGGACCCTCGTCCCACTGGAGGCCAAGCCACTTGAGCGACTCGAGGATCATCACCTCCGACGCCTTTGTGGAGCGGGCTTGGTCGGTATCCTCAATGCGGAGGATGAACTTTCCGCCGCGTCCCTTGGCGAAGGCGTAGTTAAAGAGAGCCTGATAGGCCGTTCCAACGTGGGGATCACCGGTGGGAGACGGCGCAATACGAACCCGGATCGTTTTGTCGGGCATGGGTTTCCTCGATCGAATCGGTTGAGGCGGCCGTCTTATGCGGAACCACCTATTTAGTAGAAACTCGTCTTTTAGGCGGAAAGAGTCAAGGGGGAGGAGAGATCCAAGAAGCCCGTTCTGGGGAAGTGCGGGGTGGCTCGGGGGTTTCGAGGAACGTTCTATTGGGGAGGTGCTGGTACAACAACCAATGGCGAATAGGCGCGTCAATCCTCAGCTCCCGCCAAACCTCTGGGGCCAAAAATATTTCGCCGGCGTGGAGAGAGATCCGTTCCGGCGGCCCTTTCCCTTATGCCGCCTTTATGTTCTTAATAATCCCCAGCCGAATCAGTTCCATCCGCAAGCTCTCCAATTCAGTTTCAATGCGCTCGATGGCCGGTTTTATGGCCTCCAGGTTCCCGCTGTTTGCAATCGCCTCTATTTCGCAGGCGGCCTCGCGCATACCCTTGGCGCTCATGCTGGCGGCGGCGCCCTTAATAGTGTGGGCCCGCCTCTGTATGAGCTCCAAGTCGCCGTCTGAAAGCGCTTTATAAAGTTCAGCTATCTGGATCGGACAATCAATGAAATATTCCTCGGCAATCATCTGAACAATATCTTCATCGCCCATCACTCGATCCAATAACTCATCACGATCAAAGATCGGTTCTTTCACTACCTGACCCTCCTCCATGGTTACTTTTTCAGATGGCATCACTTCCTCAACACGGGAAGCCCACTTTTCTATGATTCCGGCCAATTTTTGCGGGTCGATCGGTTTCGCAATGTAATCGTTCATTCCAGCCTTCAGGCACTTCTCGCGATCGCCCTGCATGGCATTCGCGGTCATGGCAACAATGGGCACCTTCTCTTTTCCCCCGGGTGCCAATTCCCGCCGCATGGCCCGGGTCGCATCATATCCATCCATCTCTGGCATCTGACAATCCATCAACACCAAATCATACCGATTCCTCCCCAACATTTTCACCGCTTGAGCCCCATTCTCCGCTAAATCGAAAGTACATCCCAGCTTTCGGAGGATCGCCCCGGCGACTTTTTGATTAACCGCGTTGTCCTCGGCCAACAAAACATGGACGCGCCGGAGTTCATCTACTACTTTGTGGCGTGTCAATATGCGATCCCCGGAGCCGGGCCCCCTGTTTCGCTTTCGGCCAAGTGCGACGGCAAGGCAATCATATAGCTGCCCTTGTTTTATCGGTTTTGTTATATATGCGGAATATCCGACTTTCTCGCATTTCGCTGCATCCCCGCGAATTCCCATTGAGGTCAGCATGACCAAGGCCGTATTATTTTGAATTCCGGCTTCTTGGGTCTTGCGGCCGAATACTTCCCCGCTCATACCGGTCGTCTGCGTATCGATGATAACAATCCTGAAGGGATCCCCTTGTTCCTGGGCATCGTTCAGTTTCTGAAGAGCGGTTGCCGCGTCCGACGCCTCATCGTTTCGACAATCCCAGGATTGTAACACCACGGAGAGATACCCTCGATTCGTAGCGTTTCCGTCAACAACCAAAATGCGTTCACCGCTGAGCTTGGCATAGGGTTCTTCGCGATGAACGGCATCATCAGCCTGCTTTTTTAAACACGCCGTGAACCAAAATGTTGACCCTTTGCCTTCCCTGGTCGCCACACCTATCTCCCCGTTCATCAATCCAACGAGCTGCTTTGAAATCGCGAGACCCAGCCCTGTGCCTCCATACTTCCTTGTCGTTGACGCATCGACCTGTGTGAAAGCTTCAAAAAGAACACCTATTCGCTCTTCAGGGATTCCAATGCCCGTATCTGATATCTCGAATTTGATAACGGCGCACGATTCATCCTCCTTGTCCAATGTCGCCTTTAGGGATATTTCTCCGTCTGATGTAAACTTGACGGCATTTCCACCCAGATTGAGCAGCACCTGGCGGATTCTTCCAGGATCACCGATGAGCAAAGACGGAACATTCACATCGATGAAATACGCAAACTCCAAGCCGCTTTGTTGAGCGCGGACGGCGAGAAGATCATTCACTCCCTCCACCATATTTCGGAGATCAAACTCAAGCATCTCAAGCTCAAGTTTGCCGGCTTCTATTTTTGAAAAATCAAGAATGTCGTTGATGATGGATAGGAGCGCATGGCCGCTGGACTGAACGATGTCCGCATAATCCCGCTGCTCGTTGGTTAGATCCGTTTCCTGCAAAAGGCTCGCCATGCCGATCACGCCATTTAGAGGGGTTCTGATCTCGTGGCTCATATTGGCCAGAAACTCGCTCTTCGCCATATTAGCGATTTCCGCCCGCGTCGCCATTTCATTAGCCCGGCCGATTGATTCTTCCAGAAGCTCGTTTGTCTCCTCCGCTTCACGTTTTGCTTCTTTGAGTTCTTCCTCTGCGATCTTTCTTTCCGTAATATCCCGCATGGAACAGATGAGGCCGTTGTCACCTCCCATGGATCCAAGAACCCACACCTTCGTAATAGAGAACCATCTTTCCCCTTTGGCTGTCTTGATCAAGACGTCTTCAGAACAAGCCTTTCCCTCATTGAGGACCTTGTCATCGTTCCTGGAAAATTTTTCAATATTCTCATCTGCATGAAGCTCTTGGTCGCTCCGGCCGATCACTTCGTCCTTCTTCTTTCCCAAAAGACGGCAAAATGCCGCGTTGGCGGAAATATAAACTCCCGCCCGATTTTTCATAGCGATATAGTCGGGGGATGCCTCAAATACGATATCGAGCAGGCTGTTTTGTTTTCTAAGCTCGGCGAAGGCTACCTCCAGGTCTGTTTGGATTGTCTTTCTTTCCTCGATCTCTTTCTCGATTTCTCTTTGCTTTGCAACTAGATTTCTTGAGATGGATTTTGTACGTCCATATGAGAGACAAATGACGATCCCGCCGCCAAGCAAGAAAATTCCGGTGATGAGGAAAAGAAGCTGGCGGAATCCGGCCGTGGCATCGATGTCGTAGAAGGCCATTGCGACGCCGATTCTCTGCCCGCTGACGTCTATTAGCGGGATCACCCTGGCGGTATAATGCTTTGAGCCATCCTTGATCCTTATGGGTTTATTCCCAGGGCGTTGCGGGTCGTCCAGTTGACCACACGCCTGTTGGACGAGGACATCCCTTGCTGTATTTTCCGTCACGACAAACGATGAAAAGTGATTCCACTCCCCGGAGAGATTAAGGAGAGCTTTTCCTTCTTCCCATTTTTCTTGATCCAGCCTGTCTTTATAAACAACCAAGCATATTTCCGCTTCCAGCGTCCTCGCGACCTGCGGGATGAGATGCTCCATCTCTTTCCCAAGCTCCAAGTATCCCACGAGTTCTCCGTTGACGATCCAAGGATGGACAACACGCAATGTGAGGGTTCCGAATTTCCCCAATTCGACCCCGTGAAATTCCCGGTGGGTTTGGCTCGCGGTGGCCAGTACACGTTGTTGAATCGAATCTCCAAAGCTATCGGGATTGTGCACACGAAGGAAACAGGTTTGATCCGGCTCAATAAAATACAAATGGGTCACGCCATACCGGTCTCGCATATAAAGCAATGTTGGGAGGGCTTCTGCAAACAAGGCTGGACGATCTCTACCAATATAGGCATCAACGAAACCTTGATTTTTTTCCAGTGGGTCAAGAAGGCCATGAATCAATTCCGCATCCGCTTCGATGGCCTGGCGGAATACCGCCTGGCATTTCGATGTTTCCCTTTGAGCCGTTCGGTCGAGGGTGGATTTATGGAACCAGAAAATGCTGATAAGGCAGATGGCCAAAACCAATAGGTAGCTTAGGGCGAGAGGAATAAGTATTTTCTTTGGCAAACTGGCTGTCCGCATCCTCTACCTCGGGCATCCGCCCCATATTCAAAAAATACATCGTATGGCGGCCGGCCTGCGGTAACCGCCGATGGGTCTAATATTTCTTATTATTCAAAGATTCGTCTCGGCAAGGTATTATCATTAAGAGATTCTTCGAGTTACGGCCTCATGAGGCCGGGCCGGGGAACAACGCCGCGGGGAGCCCTCGTCTTGGCGGCACACGGCTATCATCCATCCTCGCAACACATTGGCCTGCTGGGTGGCGCGGCTGGATTTTGCATTCTGGGTGGATGTTTGCCGGCTATCCGTCGGCGGGGCTTATGGGCTTGTCATCCGACAGCAGATAATCTCTAGGGGACTCGCTTCCCCTTCCTCCCCGAAGGCGATATTGCCCAGATCGGTGCGTGACATCCCGGAGAGAACATACCCTTTGATCAAAAGGACCCGCTCGTCAGGAAGAAATTCGAGGCCGTCATATGCGGGGTCGCCGTCGCAGATAATTGATACCTGCTCCAAATATTCGCCCTGCGGATCAAACAGGTCATAGCTCAGCATGGCCCCATCGACAGGATTCTCTGCTCCGCGGCTGTTCAAGACCCAAAGGTTGCCGCCGGAATCCACATGAAGGTCGGATATGGCGGGAGGACAGGGTTCGATCTCCCGGGTTGCTTCATAGGGCGTGTTTTGATCGGATGCGTCAAACAGCGCGTTGACTCTGCGCAACTCGTCTTCGGTGCGTTTTCTGTTCTCGAAATCCCGTTCGATAATTCTCTCGAGCGTGCCATCTGGCTGATAAACATCGACCGCATATTTATTCCAGGATTGAACGCTATAAACGCGCCCATCTGGTCCAACAGCGTTTCCGAGAAAGAACCCAGGTTCGAGTTCCCGCTCGACAAAGTGCAGCTTCTCAAAGTTGAGAACCATTGTTGCTTCACAAAAACGGACCACTTCCGCGCCGATATTATTCAATCGGGAAAGATACATGACGCGACTCTGACCCGTATCCGTCTGCACTAACCGCTGTCCGGCGATCATCAAGGTCCCACCGCGGTAAATGCAGCGGCTGGCGGAAGTGAATCCCGTTTGCGGATCGGCGTCGCCACCAACCGTTAGAATCCCCCTCGGTTCCCCGCTGGAAGAGAGCTTTATAAATTTCGCCGGAAAGAGCTCGAGAATTCCAAGCGTTCCGTCGTCAAGAAACACCAGGTCTCTCGGGCGGCGGACTTCTCCGGGTCCATCTCCCTCGCCACTGATCGTGCGGAGGTATTCCCCCGACGGGGAAATGACCACCACGTGGCATAGTTGCGTATCTAAAATATAGACATTTCCATCCGAATCGGTCGTCGCCTCTGTCACAGTACCGAAAAGAATGTCGCCCTGGTCGCCGCCAACGCGCCAAATCTCCTCCAGCTCAACGCTTCGGGGCGGGCCGGCCGGCAATGTGTTATGGATTCGGGGGACTTCGGCGCGGGAGGCGGATCCGATGAACAGAATCACAAGAATCCATTGTATGCTTCTAAATGTGGATATACACGTGGCCATAGCCCCTTCTCCTTGGTCGCCGGTTTCCCCAACCGGATGCGGTTTCAGTTTTCAAATCCCGCTTTCCCGGGCCTGCGGGTTTCCAACTCGCCTGATGCTTCACGGGACCCAATTATCATACGGACCCCGGCGCCGCGCGGTTGCGCCACATCCCGAGGTGGATGGCCCGATGAAGAGAGGATCGTACCGGCCGGCATTGAACAGGAACGCCTCCTCATCCGTCTAACATAATAGAACGCAGATTGGGCCCCTCGGGCCGATCAGGTTAATCTCTAAAAACGGGGGTACGCCGTGAAACTATTTAAACTACAACAAGTTAAATCCCTGGCCTTGGTTCTCTCTCCATTTGTAATCGCCTTTTTGTTCCTGGGGGCCTTTTCGCCGGCCATGGCGGGGTCAAAAAAAATCGATCGCCAGATTCGGGTTTTTGAGAAGGCCATGGACGTCATGTTGGTCGATAGCCCGAATTGGCTTGTCCAGAATTCCGAGCCTACATATGGGAATTATATAGAGAATCATGGTGTCGTCTTTTCATTCCGCGCATCACTGGTTTCCCGCTGGTATGGGAATAAGAGTTTCTGGCGCTGGTTTGGTGATGATGAAGATGATGATGAAGGGTCTCGCTATCACGGCAAGGAGTTGAAGCGCCAGGCCCGCCGTTACGAGCGGGGCAAAGAAGAGATCGTTGAAACAATGATGGATCTTGGAGATATTTTCTCGAATCTTGATGAGAATAACGTTCTTGAAATCAAAGTTAAGCTCCGCAATGCCGAGTATTTCGAAGATAACGACATGAGAACCCTGAAAATGACGCTTCGGTTGGGTGATCTGCGGGCCTACACCAACGATAAACTGAGTGAAGAACAGCTCATCGAGAAAATCAAGATCGAGGAAGATTGACCGGATATATCTCTCTCCGCACGAAGACGGCCGGCGCCTCGCCCGGCCGTCTTCCCGTTTTGTTCATCTTTAAGATATCGTCCCATCTACGGATTATTCGTGGTTTCCTGGTTCTCTCTATGGGGCACACCCCGCTGGATTGCGGTCCTGCCGGAGAAACGCCGGGGCAAACAATGAAAAGTCAATGGCATTGACCGACCCATTATTGTTATAATCGGCGCAATCATTCTGCGTTGAAAGGAAGGCGCCCGCAAAGAATGCGAAATCAGCGACATTAACGATTCCATCCGCCTCCGTGTTGTTCCAGTCTGGGCTCCGTACATGATGATAATAGGCGATCGTCACGCCGTTGGCCCGAACAGTGACATCGCAGTCTTCGCATCCGCCGACCAGGGGATCCATAACAATGACGCCGTCGGGACCCGTAAGACCGGTTAGCCCCGGATCGGAACCCTCAATACATAGCTCGGGGCAGTCGTTAAAATCGATTTCGACAAAGGCTTGATCTATGGGGTTTTCCGCCATATCAAGCACCGTGATCGTCACGACATCGATGCCCGATTGGGTGCCTGGAGAAACAAGGGCTTGCTGGAAGGTATTCCAGGGCTCAACTGTACAATTAATGGGATCGGGTACCACGTCTGCCGGCACGCTACCAGATACCAAAATCAAGAGACTTAAAAAGATTGAAAGTCTCCCCATTGCAGATCTCATGACCTTTCTCCTTTTCGCCGGATAAACCGGGTGGACGCAGCCAGTTTTATCCTCTTTCTTGCCTTGCTCAATCCGCGCACCCGCCCTGTCGCACACGTCGCTAACCTGTTCGTTGAAAGTTTACGGGTTCAGCGGGATTTCGTCAATGGCTGCTGAGCCGACACCTTATGACAAGCGGGTGAACCCAGCGCGTTCGAAGAGGCATCCGCCAAAGAGGTGAAAGGGACAGAAAAATGACCCTTAAGGACACTGACAAATGAATAAAGAAAGCCCAAATATCTAAAATTAGACAGGCTGATTATCACCGCCACCCAGCAATCAGTTATCTATAACCTAGTCATTCAAAGGCATTAGACGGCCTAATGACGCAATATGACATAACCCCTTGAATTTTAATTGGTTACAGGGTATGATTGTAAGCGGTTGAGATAGACGGACGTATGACCGTAAGGTTTTGGCCGGGCAGAACCATCCATACCATGGTGGCTTGTTCCCACCTGCGTCGCATGATGGCACCACCTTCCACTTCCAGCCGGCTCCCCGTCGTCTTAATTCGCGGCGTACGAGACTCGCTCTAGCCGCGCTTTAATCTCGGGCCTCGCAAAGGAGATTCAAGAAATGAGCAACCATCGAGGAGGATCTTCTCCCCAGCCTTCATTCAGCCGGACTTTCGTAATCCTGGCCGCATTGAGTTTGCTGGTGTTTTCAGGCACTGCAAATGCGGGAACAATAACGCGTTCCTACGATTTTGAAGCTCCCATTGTACAATCAATGGATGGCTTTCACAGGATCAGCATGGAGGGCGCTCAAAATTTCGGCGCTCCCGGCGAGCCAATCTTGCCGATGGCCGGTGTTCAACTTCTGCTGCCTCCCGGCGAGGTGATCACAAAAATTGAGGTTATTCCCGGGGCGTGGGTCGCTCTCAGCGGTTCTTATACAATCGAGCCGGGGCAGCGGCAGTATCCCCTTGCCTTCACCGGTCCCTACCAAAGAGACCTTCCCAATAATGATATTTATTCTTCCAGCTCGAGTTTTCCAGAACGGCTTCACGATGCCCCATATGTTGGGCTCTACCGGGGATATCGGATCGCGACCTTTGCAATTCATCCGGTCAAATATATTCCCGCAGACGGATCCCTGTCATATATCCCGAGCTGCGAGGTCGTCATCACAACCGCGCCCGACGCCGACGCCTGGGCTGATACCGAGAGAATGATTCGCCACGATCCCGCTACACTGGCCCGGCTTCAAAGCCTTGTAGACAATCCCCTTGATGCCTCCGCATACGAATCCATTACCCGGTTTTTCTCCGGTGGACGGAATTTGGATCCGTCCTTGGCTTATAAATATATCATCATCACCACGGAATCGTGGGATGAATATCTTGACCCGCTTGTCAATTTTGAAACTCAGCGCGGGCATAAAGCCGGCGTCTTCTTAAAATCATGGATCCTCGGCAATTATAACACTGGTGTCGACGATCAGGACGATATCCGCGACTTTATCATCGACGCCTATGCCACATGGGATGTCGATTATGTCCTGCTCGTTGGTGACGCCAGAGAAACAGCCGGCATTCCGCACCGCGGCCTCTATGCCGTTGGTTACGGCACACCGGATACCGATATCCCCGCGGATATGTACTATAGCTGTCTCGACGGAACCTGGAACAACGACGGTGACGGGTATTGGGGCGAAAGCGGCGAGGATGACCTGTATCCCGAGCTCGGCATCGGACGCGCTTGCGTGGATTCCCAGACCGAAATTGAAAACTTCATCACAAAGGTCATCCGGTACCAAGCCGAGCCGGTTGTCGCCGAATGCGATGAGGCGCTCATGGTCGGCGAACTGCTTTGGGATGATCCGACATGGGGCGGGGACTATAAAGACGAGATCAAGAACGGTGCCAGCACCCACGGCTATACAACAGTAGGATTCCCTCCCAGCATCAATGTCGGTACGTTATACGATAAAAACGGCACCTGGAGCAGCAGCCAGCTGATTACTCTAATGGAATCAGGGATGAATATTGTCAATCATCTTGGGCACTGCAATGTTCAGTACGCTCTCAAAATGACGAATACGGACATTCCTTCTTTTGATAATGATGGTGTCAATCATTCGTATAACTTTGTGTACAGCCAGGGCTGTTACTGCGGGGCTTTTGATAACCGGGATCCGGACGGTTATTATATCGGTGACTGCTATGCAGAGCAGTTCCAAACGGATGATGACGGCGCTGCGGCTATTATCATGAATTCCCGTTATGGCTGGGGGCAGCATTCCAGCACTGATGGCTCTTCCCAGTATTTCGACCGGCAGTTTTTTGATGCCATTTTCGGTGAGCAAATCTATCCTCTGGCGGATGCGAATGACGATTCAAAAATGGACAATGTCTGGTCTATCAATTACGGCGCGAATCGGTGGTGTTGCTATGAGCTGAATGTCTTCGGCGACCCCGCCATGCATCTCTGGACGGCCGAACCGGGGCAGCTCGACGCGTCATATACCCCCGTTGTATACATCGGCCAAGGGGATATGGATGTTACGGTGACGGCGCTCGGCGGCGGCGCAATATCAGGCGCCCGTGTTACCATCTACACCGCCGATTATTCTGTTTATGACACGGGGGTCACCAACACCTTTGGGACGGTTACGCTTCACCCCAATGCTGAAGCGCCGGCGGATCTTTATGTAAAAGCCACGGCTCATAACCGTCTCGACTTTAACGGAACGGCAAGCATTATTCCTCCGGCGGGACCTTATTTGGTCTTTGCCGGCAATTCGATAGAGGATGCAGGCGGAGACGATGACGGCGCAATGGATGCAGGTGAAACCGTTGGGCTGAACGTCCTTCTGGAAAACGTCGGTATTGACCCAACAACCGGCGTGACCGCTGAATTAACATCCGTCGACACAAATATCCAGATCCTCACACCCACTCAAGCTTACCCCGACATTCCTGTGGGTGGATCTGAAATGTGCAATAGTCCCTATCTCATTACGATCGCCGGCAATGCCGAGGATGGCCACATCGTCCCCTTTGCCCTTGCCGCAACGTCAAACGAAGGGCAGTGGGATGCCGCCTTCAATTTGAGCATTCAGGCGCCGGTTCTTTGCGCGTCGAACTATCTGCTGACGGATGCGGCTCCGAACGGCAATGAAGATGGCGGAATCGATCCTGGTGAGACCGTCGCTTTGATGTTCAGCGTCCTGAATACGGGACATTCCGCCGCCGCCGGGTTGACGGGCCTGCTTTCCTGCGGCAGCGCGGATGTCGTTATTCACGATGCCGCCGGCGAGTGCGATGAAGTCCCCATTAATGGCGCCGGTCTATTCGATACCTATGAGGTGGAATTTCTTGGATCGTGTCCTTCTCCGGGAGTGCTCGTATTCCTGCTCCAGATAACCAATGCCTACGGACTCGACACAACAATCGAGTTTGATTTGGATGTCGGCCCCTGGTTCGATGATGCCGAAACGGATCGAGGTTGGACCATGGGCGCGGCCGGTGACAATGCAACGTCCGGATATTGGACCCGCGTCGACCCCATCGGCACCGTATATGAAACCAGCATTGTCCAACCCGAGGACGATCACACACCCTCAGGGACAATGTGCTTTGTAACGGCCAATGGTTCTGTCGGCGGCGCTGCCGGTGAAGCCGATGTGGATGGCGGTATTACAACCCTGCTCACACCCGTCTTCGACCTTAGCGGTGCGACATCGGCGACACTTTCCTACTGGAGATGGTATACCAACGATCTCGGAAACAATCCGGGTGAGGATTACTGGACTGTGGATATTACCGCCGATGGGGATACCTGGGTCCATTTGGAGTACACGCAAGAGAGCGCCAACACCTGGACCCAGTTCACATTTAACCTCGGTGACTATGTCGATTTCACCAGCCAGACGCAGATCCGCTTTATCGCCGCCGATGCGTCGCCCGGTTCACTGGTCGAGGCGGCCGTGGACGACTTTTCGCTGGATATCGTTCGCGGGGATGTCTCCGGGGCGCCGGCTGTAGCCGATCATCTTGAATTTGGAATTGTCTCCTGCAGCCCAAACCCCTTCAATCCGCAGACATCGATCGCCTTCCGGCTTGAACAGAAGTCGCCCGTAAGGCTGAGCATTTTCGACGTCTCGGGTCGCAGGGTCCGGTCGCTGGTGCATGGCCCGGTTGCCGCGGGGAATCATATGGTTGTCTTCGATGGAACCGATTCGAGGGGTCATGCGGTCTCGTCAGGAATTTACTTCTTGAAACTTGAGACTCCCAACATCGTTCAAGTGAAGAGATTGACACTGATCAGGTAATGATTCTCAAATCCAACCCAAAGAAACGCGTCCGGGACTCTGATTCCGGACGCGTTTTTTAATAGTTAACGAATCGTTTTGTTGGTCATTTGGTCGCATCGATTGATCCTTGAATCTCCTTTCCTCTGATGTATCCTATTCATAAAGGAGGTCCATGTGATACAAAGCGCGCAGGGCACTTTGGCCGTTCTTGTCGGCATTGTTGCATTCTTCTTTTTTCTGGAAAAGCGATTTCGTTGGAGAATCTTTCAGTTCCTGCCCCCCTTGATTTGGATTTATACAATTCCTGTCGTATTGAGCAACACCAACATTATCTCAAAGTCCGGGCCCATTTATGGCGGCCTCAAGGCAAACGCCCTGCCCATATTTATAACCCTCATGTTGTTGGATGTTGATTTTGTCGCCGTGGTGCGTGTCATCGGACGAGGCATTCTTGTCATGCTGATGGGTACGATCGGCGTCGTCATCGGCGCTCCGATCGCTTACTCCCTATTCCGCAATCAACTCGGCCCGGAGGGTTGGAAGGGTTTCGGCGCACTTGCTGGCAGCTGGATCGGCGGGACGGGAAATATGGCCGCGGTCGCCGGGGCCATCGGGACACCACCCGCTGAAATGGGCCTGGCCGTTCTTGCTGACAATCTCGTTTATATTGTATGGCTTCCCCTGCTCCTGACCAGCCGCGCGTGGGCCGGCGCTTTTCAGCGCTTTTCTAAAGCGGATCCGGATCGCGTCGCGAAAATGGAGGCCGCTGTTTCGAAAATGGCGGCAAAGAGCAAGGAGGTCGAGATGCACCATATCGTTTATCTCGTTCTTCTGGGGCTCACCGTCGCTGCTGTTTCGTCCTTCATCTCACCCCGGCTACCTGAGTTGGGCAGCGTGTTGAATTCCGGATCGTGGAAAGTCGTCATCTTCACAACGCTCGGGATTCTACTTTCTCTCACGCCGGCCCGGCGAATTCCGGGAAGCCAGCCGCTGGCGATGGCCATTGTCTATGTCTTTGTCGCATCGATGGGCGCACAGGCGGATCTGGCCGGCCTCGCCCGCGCTCATTGGTTTGTTGCGGCCGCCTTTGTGTGGATCACAATCCACGGGCTATTTTGCCTCCTTGGCGCTCTTCTTTTCCGAGTCGACATCCATACCGCTGCGATTGCCTCAGCGGCAAATATCGGCGGCGCGGCATCGGCCCCTATCGTCGCCTCCTATCACCGGGAGACTCTTATTCCTGTCGCCGTGCTTATGGCGCTGGTCGGCTACGCCCTCGGCAACTACTTGGGGCTGGTAACGGCTCAGTTGTGTTCCTGGGTTGCAGGATAGAGGAATGTAAGCGTTAATGGCAAGGTTGCCCGGGCAGTATTTGATCTGCCCTCGAAACCTTCCGCCGGGATAAGAGTTTATTGAACTTGTGGCGACGGCCCTGCTGGCAGATATTGGGTTTTCTCCTCTCATATGCTAGCATTTGAGCTTCCTGGGTTGTCTCCAACCGACGCATAACTTTTAGGAGTCCCGGCTCATGCAGCCCATTATAGGCGGATTGGATTTCACTCAAGGTTCGCTGACAAAGAAGCTGCTCATGATGGGCTGGCCGGTAACGCTTTCGTTTCTTCTGCAAACCATGCACAATCTTGCCGACGCTTTCTGGCTTGGAAAACTCGGGAAGACCGCTCTGGTGGCTCCGACCATTACAATGAATATCTTCTTTATCGCCCTTTCCCTGGCGATGGGGCTTGGCATGGGGGGCAGTACACTCGTCGCGCAGTACAAGGGCGCCGGCAGGCTGGCCGAGATGCGGCGCGCCGGAGGGCAGTCCCTGGTTCTTCTTGTTATCGCGGGCATTCTACTTTCTGTCCTTATATTTTCGATCGCCGCGCCTATTCTAAGACTCCTTCAAACACCTTCTGATGCCTTCCAGCAAACATTGGATTATATGCGCTTGATACTCGTGGGCATTCCTTTTATGTTTATCTATTTTGTCTATCAAGGAATCTCAGCCGGTATCGGCGATACGATCAGCCCCCTTCGCGTCAATGCGACGACTGTTTTGCTCAATGTCGTTCTGGATCCATTTCTCATCTTTGGTATCGGGCCATTCCCACAGATGGGCGTTGTCGGAGCCGCCTTGGCTACTTGTCTCGCCCAAGCCGTTGCCGCCGGCCTCTGTCTTCACAGGCTTTTCCGCGGGCGACAGGGTTTTCACCTCCGTCGCAGCGATCTTCGTTGGAATCGAACCATGACCGGCCGTATTCTCAAGATCGGCGTCCCCGTCTCGCTGGGACAGGTCGGAAGCGCGCTCGGCTTCACCCTGCTGCTCGGCATTGTCAATACGTTTGGTTCCGCCGTGACCGCCGCCTTTGGAATCGGTCATAGAATCATCCATGTCGCTTTGGCGCCCGCCATCGGCCTATCTCAATCCTGTGCAACCTCTGTTGGACAGAACCTCGGCGCCAACCAGGTCCGGCGCGCCACCCGCTCTGTTTATACAAGCGCTCTTATGCTCGGTGTTGTTCTTCTGCCGGCCACCTCGCTGACATTTTTCTTCGGTGACTTTATCTCGCGGTTGTTTGTTTCGGACCCGGAAGTTGTTCAATACGGCCGCGACCTGTTCCGTATCACCTCGTTTTCTGTCTTTGTCTTTGGATTTATTACGATTCTGATGGGGGCTTTTCGCGGCGCCGGCCATACTGTCCCGTTTATGATTCTGAATATGGGCCGCCTTTGGCTCGTAAGAGTTCCCGGCGCCTATCTCCTTGCGAAAGTACTTCAGTTGGGGCCCCTCGGTCTCTGGTGGGCCATGTTTTTGTCTAACATGCTGACCGCCATCGCCGGAACAATTTGGTTTTCTTTGGGCACATGGAAAAAAGCGGTTATTGATAGCAGGCCCGCGGACGATCTCTCAGAAAACCCACTTGATGATGACACCAAAAGTGAGGTGGATGCGCGCGGATAAAAAAGAGGAAAAATGAAAAAACCCCACACCCCTCATGACACCATCGTCACCAAGGAATCATACCGCCGACATCCGCGAGAACACGAGCAACCGCTGTTCGGCCCCGGGACACACCCGGCCGGTGCTTGGACTGGAAAGAGACGGGCGCTTGTTTAGCCTAACTAACGGCTATTCATCATCGTCGAAGCCATGTCCGCGGCTTCTCATCCGATTTCGCGACCTCTCTTTTTCGCGGCGCTCCCTTTTCCAAGACGCCTTTTGACGAGCCCGGAACCTCTCCAGTGCTTCCTCTTCATCCTCGTCTTCATCTTCTAGGAGATCGTCCAGGTCGTCCTCGTCACGCCAATCCTCTGGCTGAGGATCGCGTTCTGTCTTCATCTCTTCACCCATTTGTATCTCTGTACTTGTCTCAGGTTAATCCCGCAATTTTCAATCTGGATGCACTAACGGCACCTCGCCATAATTATCGGATGTTTTGGGGATTCTTGACAAGACTTTGTCTATAAAATTTCTTTAAGAATCTGCCCCCTCTCTTCTATGCGGCGGCGGACACCCCCCGCCCATAGAGGAAAAGACGCATTTGCCATTCCCATATGTGTATTCTATTATAAGTATTTTTAATATTGGATCGGGAATCAGAGCCTGCTAACCGAAGGTTTTATAGGGGGTCTCCGGCTGAATATCAGCGGGTGTTCATCGCCTTCTATTACAGAGATAGGCAAGAAAAGGCGCCCCAAAAATCGCCGTCAGCGCGCCGATCGGAAGCTCGGTCGGCGCCCAGAGTGTCCTTGCGGCGAGATCCGCCGTGAGAAGCAATATCGCCCCAAAAATGAAAGAGAGCGGCAAGACGCGGCGATGATCTGATCCGACAACAAAGCGCGCGACATGCGGCATCATGAGACCGAGGAACCCGATGATTCCGGCGACAGCAACAGCCGATGTCGCAAGGAGCGTTGCACAAATCAGAACTATATTCCTGGAGCGCTTCACGGAAACCCCGAGAGAATGGGCAATTTCATCCCCCCACGCCAGCGCATTTAAAT
Source organism: Candidatus Eisenbacteria bacterium (assembly GCA_018831195.1). NCBI lineage: Bacteria > Candidatus Eiseniibacteriota > Candidatus Eiseniibacteriota bacterium. The sequence goes on from JAHJDP010000118.1 coordinate 72,817, forward strand.
CCCGCGCCAGCAAGAAGGCCGGTATCGACCCGGCGAGGAAAAATGGCAGCACCCAGCTCACATGCAGCCACCGCGCCGATGACAGGGATCCGAGCAACCAGAAAAGAATCGATTGCAGAGATTCTTGGCTGGTTATCATCATAAGGCTTGCGGCCGCTGACAAGACCGACCCGACGGCTATCCCGGTCAATAGTAAACTCTCGACACGGGCGGCGCCCGTTCGATTGTTTAACAAGCCCACAAGCATGACCACAGCCAATCCGCCGACAAAGGCGCAAAGGGGAACCGCTGAGATTCCGGCAAATGAAATGTTCAACCCAAAAACAATCGCCGCGACGGCGCCGAATGCGGCGCCCGAAGAAACACCGACAACAAAGGGGCCGGCCAAGGCGTTGCGGAAATAGGCTTGCATCAATGCTCCGGCCAGCGACAATGCCCCGCCGACAAGGATCGCCAAAATTATTCTTGGGAGGCGGATATCCCAAATGATCGAAATCTCAGGACCGCTGGGTGTCCCATTCGAAAGGGGTCGCAGGAGCGGCACCTTCCACAATATGACACGGAGAGCGCCGTCAAGCCCCAGCGAGGTGCTGCCGACCCCGAGAGAGAGGGTCGCCAGAAGAAGAAGGAGAGCGCAGGCGGTTAGAAAACCGGCGTTAAACCGCCGCCGATTGAGTTTTTCATCCTGACTCTGCGCTTCGCTCATTTGTGATCTCTTCAGAACCATTGCCGTGTTCTACCCGGATTAATCTTTTGCCTCACCTGCTAATGCCCGCCGTTCGGATTCGTTTTGTCGCGCGAAAATTCAGCTGGATGAAAACATCGTGCGGCATTCTCGGCCGCGAGAACAATCCGCGGACCGGGTCTCATCAGAACATTCTCTTCAATCAAACAGACTTGCTGTATCATCCCCAGCTCCGTATCTTTCCAGCCCGGGCTCTCGGCGAGCAGGTGCATGATCCGCCGGCGCTCGGCATCTTTCTGTCCCGCGGGATAGACTCCGAGAAGGATCTGCGGGTTTTGGGCGATGACGCTTTCTAATGTATAAATACACCATGGTGTCGGCGCATCATCGGCAATATTCGCACCCCCGGCGATTCGAATAATATCGTCTATGGTTGATCCAGGACCCGCCGTCCAGAGAGGCGGCTCGATCGACCCATAATAGACCCGAGGTTTTTTTTCTTGAGGCAGGGCGCCGAATCGTTTTTCGAGAACCGCCAGCCGTGCCTTGAGATCCGCGGCAAGAGCGTCCGCCTCGCCGGCCCGTCCGGCGGCATAGCCCACTCTTTTCATGGCCTCAACAAGATCCTGAAGGGGTCCATTGGGATCCATCGCATAAAGCGGGATATTGAGCTGGCGCAGGGATTCAATAAAGGTTCTTGGATTGCCTCGCGTGACAAAAACCAAATCCGGCTCAGCGCTCAGAATCGCCTCGAGGCTGGGGTCGACGATGCCGCCCACATTATATATTGTCAGCGCCTCCGGGGGTTCGTCACAAAATCTCGTTACCCCGACAATCTTCTGATCTCCTGGGAGGGGGCCCAAGGACGAGCCGCTGCGGGAACTCGAGCCGGCCGTCTCGCCGCTCACGCCCAAGGCAAAGAGCAGCTCCGTGATATTTGGAGACAGGCTGACGATTCGTTGCGGCCGCGTTTCCCACCTTAGGGTGTCGCCGAGATCGTCGACGAATGTTTTTATTTTGCCCGTGGCTGCCTGCCCGGCCTCGTCCGGGTTCTCCCCGGCACGCGCGGTGTTAATCGTGTTTGGCCATAGAATGGCAAGCATCAGCAGGAACAAGCATTGAACGGCCGCTCTAGCGATCATCCGCCTCATCCGCCTTATACTTTTCAATCCTGGGCGCAATCCATGATCCGAACAGGTGTCCTTCCGGCGATTGTTCAACCCGCATCCTCAATCCAAAAACCGTCTCAATAAGATCCTCGCTCATGAGCGCCGCGGGAGTTCCTTGAGCCGCTGTCCGCCCTCCCTTTAACACCAGCAGTCCATGGCAGTAGGCCGATTGAAGGTTGATTTGATGATCGGCCAAGATGATTCCCAATCCCTCGTTCTCCGCCAGGCGGCGTAGGCGCTCATATGTCTCTTGTTGATAGCGGATATCCAGATTCGAAACCGGCTCATCCAAGAGCAATAATGGAGCGCCCTGGGCCAGCGCCCGGGCCAGTAAGACCCGCTGCCGCTCACCTCCCGACAAGGTCTCGATCTCTCTATGTTCGAGAGACTCCAGCGAACAGTACTCGATGGCCCAATTGATCTTTTCGTTATCTTCCCCGCGTACCCGCCCAAGAGTGCCGAGGTGGGGATATCGTCCCAGGGCGACAACGTCGCGGACGGTGGCCTGAAATGGAGTCTGCGCGGCCTGAGGAACATAGGCCATTGTCCGCCCCCTCTCGCGGGCGGAATAATCCTTCAGGCTTCTGCCATTGATCTGAATTGTCCCCGCCTCGGCCGGAAGGAGCCCCGCTATTACCTTTAGCAGGGTACTCTTACCCGATCCATTCGGCCCCAGGAGACCCAAAATTTGCCCGCTGAAGACGGACAAGGAGGGCACACGAAGCTGAAATCCGCCAGGATAGCCCGTCTCAAGCCCGCTCAGGTCCAATAATGGGTATCTGTCATCATTTAAATACACTATGGCGACCTATTTCTCCAAGACCCTCGCCGCACAATGGATATATTATGATGTGATTCAACGAGTTACAATGACTTCACTTGCACCGCGCCCCGTTTCTGTGGTACAATGTATACAGAAGATGACACCTATAAGAGTACATCACCGCGGGGGTAACAGGGTGACAAGAGATTCAAACTTCCCCGGGCCCAAATTGATTCCCGTGCCGTCCTCGAATCACCGACCCGGCATCCCGCGCCCTCGGAGGCTTTTCAGAGATCGGCGGCGCCATCCGACTCCTATTCTCTCCCGCTTCACCTTTCGCGGCCGCCGGCGTGGCGCCCGCCGGGATGGAGAGGTTGTCGGGCTCTATATTGATCGCCTGTCACCGGGGATCGTTTGGCCGCTCCTTCTCATCTTTGTCTTTCATTGCATCGATGCGGTTTTAACACTGGCTCACATACAGAGAGGTGGGGTCGAGTTGAATCCCTTTATGGCCTTGCTCATCGATGCAGCGCCCGCCGCCTTCATTTCCGTTAAGCTCGGCCTTTCAACTTTTGGGTTACTCTTTCTCGGCCTGCATCAGAATTTCCCCCACGTCCGAAAGGGGATCGCTGCGCTTTTTGCGATCTTCCTCTGCGTCGTTCTATATCATATCTTCTTGCTGATACAGATTGCTGTCTCGTAAGTTTCCTTTTCCGCCCGCCCTTATTGTCCCTCGCCGGTGAATTTCACCTTAGGCGCTTCTTTCGCATCCTCGGTCGTTTCAAACAGCGTCGCCCGCTCAAAGCCAAACATTCCAGCAATGATGTTCGCCGGAAAGGTTCTTATCTTGATGTTTAAATCTCTTGCCGTTTCATTATATCTTCTGCGCGCCGTTGCAATTCTATTCTCCGTTCCGGCAAGTTCGTCTTGAAGCCGGATGAAGTTCTCATTGGCCTTCAAGTCGGGATACCGCTCTACGACGACCATCAACCGGGCCAAGGCTCCGGATAATTCTTGGTTGGCGTTTATCTTTTCCTCGACCGTTCCGGCGCCGGCCACCTTGCTCCGCGCCTCGGTCACCTTAACAAATACATCCTGCTCATGCTGCGCGTACCCTTTGACTGTTTCCACGAGGTTGGGAATCAAATCATAGCGGCGCTGGAACTGGTTCTCCACCTCGCTCCAGGCTGTTTTTGACGTTTCGTCCAACCCCACCAGTCCGTTGTATGTTGTTTTCACCCAGCCGCCGACAGAAAGACCCAAGACAATGAGTATTCCCAATATGACAAGCCCGATGATGGCTCCCCGTCCCATAGTATTCCTCCTGCGTTAAACGCTGCTCGTTCGCGCCGCTCTACCGGTCTCTTGCGGCACCGGCTAAGACAAGGCCTTTTCGTTTCTCAATCCGCCTTGGTCAACCCATGTTGCCAATCTCTCGATTTCATTAATATATCGCGACATCGCTTTGTGCATTGTTTCCGTTTGCGGCCGCCCCTGCTCTTTCTTTATCCTCCACAACTCCCGGAATAGGCCGGTATCAAGATTAAAAGTCTCATTCCCGGACTTCAACAAATCCTCCCCCCAGACCTTCCAGTCCCGACCCCTTAGATATAACAATCCTTGGAATATCGCCGTCATCGCAGGAAGGCTTTGGGAAACGAGGCCTCGCATAACATGCCGGGATCCCGCGCTGTCAACATAGGCTTCGCGCAATAAAAGAAGCTTGGACTTCAATTCCCGTTCACATTGAAGCCGCACATATTCGGATTGGAATTCAAGATCCGCCAGCGGATCCTCACCATACAAAAGGCGGTATGCCGCCATGATCGAAAGAAATTCTAATGGATAGGAATCCAGACTCCTGCGAATCACCTCACGGCGCATAAAAAGCGGTGTTGCTATGCGGATCCGCCGCCAACGCCGCGTTAGAGGCTGTACTTTGCGGAGTGTTTCGGGTTTCACGTCGTCTGACACGATGAGAAAGTTCAAGTCGGACCGGCTGGGACTGAAATCCGAACGGGCGGCGCTTCCATACAGCACCACCGATTCCAAACGGTCTCCCCATATTCCCTTCACGTCGTCTAGAAAGACCATGCAATTCGTGTTTGGATCCTTGCTGCGCATAAACATGTCGCATCCTCCGAATGCCGGTTTCAGCCTATTGCGCTCCTCGTTCCCTGGCATGTGTCCGATAGGCCGCCCATCCGTCAGTAACGCCCTCCGGCGCCGCCGCCACCAGACATCCCCCCTCCAAATCCGCCGAAGCCGCCGCCAAACCCCCCGAAACCTCCAGAGCCCCCCCGGCCTCGTCCGCCACCCCCCGCCATCCCCATGAGCAGAATCATCCCTAACATTGGATTTTTCCTGAAGATAGCCATATAAATAATGATAAATATAACAAGGGGCAGCCAGCCGCCCCGCTTGGATTTGCCGGGGCGTTGGGTGGATATCGGCTCGCCAGTGAGGGTTTTAATGTCGATGCCCTGTTCTTTGGCCACGATTTGGGCCATCGATGCCATCATGCCGAGATAGGCCTGGAATCGCTCCTCTGGAGATATTTGCCGCCGATCCCTGAAAGGCCTCGTGAAATAGTCATCCCGAAGCTGGCCGACGAGGCCATCGGGCAGAATCCCCTCCAGCCCATACCCCACCTCGACCCGCATTGACCGGTCGTTGATCGCATCCAAAAGGAGCGCCCCCCGGTTGTCAGTCCGGCCGATCTTCCAGGTTTCAAAAAGACGGACCGCAACATCATCGCGATTCTCTCCTTCGAGGCTTGGGATGATGACCAGGGCGAATTGGGCGCCGGTTTTCTGATCGAGTTGGCTCAGAAAACTTTCGAGGGTCTGCTTATCTTGCGTCCGCAGGACCCCGGCAAAGTCATTGACATACCCCGTCGGGCTCGGGATGGAGAGCCCCCCCAGATGGAATGCCTGCGCGTGGGCCGCGCCAAAGCCAACGCCGGCGGACAGGAACATCCCCACGACAAAGACTGTCGCAAGGCGGGCACCGAAATTTCGCTTATTAGTCCCCATGGCGTTCCATTCTACCGAACCTCTCCAGGCCATCCAAGTGATACGGCCTCATTCATGGGTCATATCGATAACGGCATCTTACACCCGTGTCCGGCCCCGGGACCCGCGGTGCTCATCTTGCCCATGTGCTCATCTTGCCCATTAGATCGAGTTGCGTCATTCTCTTATTGTGTCAGCCATAACATTAACATCCCTGGTCCAAACTCTTCGGGCTCGATTGGCGGCGCCGTTACCAGGAGCCGCCGGCCAAGCGTTGATGGCTCCTCGGCCTCGGCCGGGGTGGGCGGTGGATTGGGGGGAATCGCCTCATACAAGGACGGCGGCGACACTTGCCCTGTTCTATGAAAAGGAAAAGCGACTTCGTCTTCTCCTTACCATGCGAACGGAAACACTCGACTCCCACAGGGGGCAAATATCCCTTCCTGGAGGAGGCGTTGAGCCGGGGGAAACATTTTAACAGGCCGCCCTTCGAGAGGGGCAGGAAGAGGTCGCCATTGATCCCGCCTGCGTGTCGATTTTGGGACGGTTAACCCCCCTGCATGTCCCCGTCAGCGGCTTCTTGGTTCATCCCATCGTCGCCTTTTGCGAAAGGCCGCCTGAGCTCAAACTCAATCCCACCGAGGTCGACTGTATCTGTGAGGCGCCGCTGGATCACCTGCTTGAATCGTCATCCGTCGTGTGGCGATTAGAGCGCCGCAAAGGGTTGGAGCTTTTCATTCCCTATCTCACTTTCGAGGGATGGATGATCTGGGGCGCCACCGCAATGATGCTCTCGGAGCTCTTTACGATTTTGGGATGGCCGGGACCACCGAATCCGCCGCCTATTGAAAAACTCCTGCTGTACAGCGACACTGATGCCTTGCCGGAGGATAGGGGAACCGATTGAACGCCATTGACGATCTACCCAAACTCATCTTGGTCCTCGTTGTCGGCTTCGTCGCGGGGTTCATGAACTCATTGGCGGGGGGTGGATCGCTTCTGACCCTGCCGCTGCTCATTTTTCTCGGCATTCCCGCTCCGGTCGCCAACGGCACCAACCGCGTCGCCCTCCTCTTCCAAAACATTGTCGCCGTTTGGAAATATGCCAAGGGGGGCGTCCGTCATTTTCGCGCGGGCCTCTTGCTGGCGATTCCTGCCTTGGTCGCAGCCTCTGTTGGGGCGTCGATTGCAGTTGGTATCAGCGACGAAGTATTAAGACGGATTATCGGTGTCGTGCTGATTGTCGTGGGCTCTTTTGTTCTCCTCAGTCCTGATCGTTGGATCAAGGGATCAAAAAAGGCGCCCGGAAGAAAACCCTGGCTCCTTGGAATCGCCTTCATCCTCGTTGGTTTTTACGGCGGATTTATACAAGCCGGCATCGGGTTCTTTATTTTGGCGACGCTCGTGGTCTGGGGTGGATACGATCTGGTGCACGCCAACGCGATCAAGGTTCTCGTCATTTTGGTCTATACCGTTCCCGCCCTGATCATCTTCGCAAGAAATGGACAGGTTGACTGGGTGACGGGGCTCATCTTATCAGTCGGCAATATGTCCGGCGCGTGGCTCGGCACTCATTTAGGTTTGAGCAAGGGCGCGGGATGGATCCGGTCGGTTCTGCTCGTTGCCATCCTCATCGCCGCCGCTCGCCTGATTTTTGCGCCGTAAGCGCCGGCTCGTCATCGGCCTGTACATCGTTGCCGGTAACACCTTGTTTTTAAATCTGATACAAGTCCAGTTCGAAACCGTGCGCGATGCCCAGAATGTGATCGCCATGCGTCACTCGACTCTATTTGTGGTAAGGATTTTCTCCGATTTCGTGATCCGTCGTGTCATGAATAGCGCCTGCGGCGGGGACTGACTCGCGTATCCCCTTTTCAATCCCATTCTTCAGTGTCAGGCGGGCCATGGCGCACCCCTGACACCCCCCGCCCAGTTTTATAAAAATTTCATTCCCTTTAACATCAATCAGTTCCACGCTGCCACCATGCGCGGCCAGGGTAGGGTTAATTTCGCCCTCAAACAACTCCATCACCTTATGGCGGATCTCTTCTTCGGGCGGCATTCCCTCCAGAACGGTGGAGGAAACGAGCGTCTCATCTGATTGAACGGCCTCGCGGATTTTACCGCCAACCTGCATGGCCACCGGATACCAGTCGGATGTTCCTTCGGTTGTAATCGTGATCTTGTCATGGGCCACGAGGACCGCTTTGATCCCCTCGACCTCAAAGATTTTCTCGACCAAGGGGGAGCCCTGGGCCTTTGTATGATCGCTGAAGTAGAAAGAATGGTTCTCGAAAACCGGTTCTGTCGTCGTGAAGACACACGTCTCTTGGTCCAGCGGCTGGGCCATGATCTTATTCTCCTGCTTCATGGGTTTCCTCCTGTTGGATCTATGCGCCCCCCATTCGTTCCCCCGGTCAAAATAGGGCCAGGCGACGCGCCCACATCACTCTCTGTGGCCCTCCGCAAAGCGCCGGAGGAATTGATCCATGACATGCGACCAAGCAATGTTGAAGTAGTTCCACACGGCATCCCATTTCTCGCCCGTGTCAAAACCATAATGTGCGAGATTGACTCGGATGCGTCCATCTTGAAGCTGGCGGAAATTGAGAATGACCCGCGTGCGCCGCTCGCGGATCTCCGGATACTCTGGTGGGGCGTTCCAGCTGAAGGACAACATTTCCTTTGGAAGGAAACTCAACACCTGGCACCCTTCAGAGCCCCGAAGTCCTCCACGTTCCTCAGAATCGAAATAGATTTCGTAGGCTCCGCCAATCTTCATTTCGATCCTGGCATCGAATGCAAAAAAACTCTTCACCCCCTCAACTGTGGTCCACGCCCTCCAAACCTCATCGAGCGTCGCCTGCACATGAACTTCGTATCTGATGAGACGATCTGTCGGATTTTCAACATGCTGCGGCGGCGAGTCCTTCTGATGAAGTGAGGTATAGAAGGGGTGCAACTCTCCCTCAAAAACACCGGCCAATATCGCCGGATCCTGTCTCAAAATCCCGGCGGCGTCTTCGGGCGTAGCGGCATTGAATATGATGATCCCGTCGGGTCGGTCGAGATAGGGGCCGGCCAGCACCAGGATTCCAGAGTTAAATCGCTCCTTCCAGTATTCGTAATGCTCTGCGACCGTTGCCTTTTCGTCATTCGAGGCATCTTTCAGAAAGGTCGGACGAGTGGCCCTGAGGAGGATAACATATTCCTTCGTTTCCATGATGAGGGCCTCCTAGATTGGCCTCGGAAGATAAAGCAGATGGCGCCCTGGTTGCTGTAGCAGATGCCGAGATCGCCATTGTATACAGCCGCATGGCCATCGCGCGACTTTTGGTTCGCGCGCTCCATTCCCAGCCCTTGCCGATATAAGCTATTGTATAGGAAGAATGATCTCGGTTTTCAAGCCTTCCGGATCTGGTATTCCGCTTGGGTCGGACCAGTATACCTCCCAAGGGGCCTCTGCGGGTGACTGCCCTTCGCTCTTCAACCATTGCTCCAGCGCGGTGTAGGCATCGCGCAACCGATTGACGGAGCCGACATGCCACGTGACGGCAACTTTTCCGCCGGGTAGTTCCCCGAGATTAATTCGCCCTTCTTCTTTCACCGGGGATTCCACCGGAAAGCCCGCCTCAAGACCAACGCGATCTCGATCAAATTCCCGATACCATGTGAAGGGCGGACCCGCGGGATTTACACCTTGCTTCTGAAGGTACCTCCACACCTCCGGCAGAATTTCTTGCAGGGTTGGACCGATTTCTTCGGGTCGCGTTATCGCTCTGATGCTGACGACTTTCTGCGGTGCATGATTCTGGATTTCTATTTCGTAGGACATACTGCCTCCGTCGCTGTAGTCTTCCTCGTGTGGTCGGCATACCCGTTCACTGTCGAGAGACCCGACAATAACAATACTTTATCAATCAGACAACTCGATTCTCGATTTTTATATTAAAATTGTTCGTCTCGCTTCGAGTGTCTAGAATGCAACATGGTGTCACCAGATCGTTGCAGACCACAGGGCGCTTGCATTGGTTTGCTGCAGAGTGATGTTGGGTGTTACCAAGTCATCACCGGATTGCCCCCGGGGTGGCGGTGGGTTATCGTCGGAACATTGACTGGTTGTTAGTAAGTTAACCTTGGTTATCATCATTGGTCACCATCAGATGATGGCGCCATCGGAGCAATCATGCGTCCGGAAACAGCACTCCCTGGCGAATTATCGAGAGAAATAAGGGGCCTTCAATCCGTCGGCGCGATTACCGGAGCGGGCGTCTCCAAGGAATCGGGAATTCCCACGTACAGGGGTAAAGGCGGCCTCTACGACGACCCGGAAAAAGGGGATCAAACAGTCGATGCGCTCACCGCGACAACTTTGGCTGTTGATCCTGATCGTACATGGCGCGTCATCGCCGAACTCGCCCGTCAATCTCTTACGGCCAAGCCAAACGCCGCACACCATGCTCTAGTCAAAATAGAAAAGAATGTGACCCGGTTCATCCTGTTGACACAGAATGTAGACGGCCTTCACCAACTTGCGGGAACACGTAACATCATCGATATCCATGGCAACACTTTTGACACCGTCTGTCTCGGATGCGATACACGTGGCCATCTTGACCGCTCAACATTGACTTCAATAACCCGTACGCCCGTGTGCAATTCCTGCGGTGGTCATCTCAGGCCGGATGTCGTTCTGTTCGGCGAGATCCTTCCCCGGGACAAGGTGGAACAGATGCGGCAGAACTTCTATATCAACCCTCCGGATCTCCTTGTTATCGCGGGGACTTCTGCGCTCTTTCCATATATCCTCGAGCCGATTTTCATCGCTCGCGCAGCCGGCAAAATCACAGTAGAGATTAACCCCGAGCCGACGAAGTTGTCGGACCAGGTGGATTACTCTCTGCGAGGACCAGCCGGAGTCTACTTGCCGGCCCTGGCCGAGGCGTTGTTGAAATAGCACGGGATATCAACGCCTTCGGGGGTATGGCCGCTCTTAAACCTCAATAACCAGCTCGGGCTGAAACTCATCGACCGCCTCGTGGGGAACATAGCCCCTCGGGTTACACACAACCCGTGTGGGTCCAATCCGATAATCCGAAACCCCATGAAGGTGTCCATGAATCCACAGAGAGGCCCCGCTCTCTCGAACCATGTCATCCAGGTTTGATGCGTAGGCGGGATTACAATCGTCGTCGCCGTATTTCTTGGGGATCGACCGGCGGCTTGGCGCGTGATGGGTGACAATGACCAGCCGCTTCTTCGCGGCTCCGCCCGCCGCAACGCCATCCGTCGCGCCCCCGCCACGCTCATTTCTCTTCTCGAACTCCCCCAGCTCCCTTTTCATCCACTTGATATTCCTGCGGTGCCACAGAATTGTGTCCGGCGGAGTCAATTTTCTGTACTTCGGTTCCTTGCGGATGAGTTGGTAGTCATTCATCCGTTCGCGGGCAGAGATCTCTGCTATCGCCGGATCATCATAAAGATGCATGTCGGACCACAATGTACATCCTAGGAATACGGTGTCATCGACGGTGGCTTTTCCCTGTTCAAGAAGATGGATGTGGGTCCCCTCAACGCGCGCGTGGAATTTATCGATAAATTTCGGCACTGTCTGCCGGTAGTATTCGTGATTTCCAAGAATATAGATGACGGGGTGGTCAGGAATTGTCCGGAGGATCCATTCAATCCCACGGAACCCGGTATCTGTATCCCCCGCCAGAACAGTGACGTCCGCCTGCACCGCGGGGAGATCAAATGGACCGAATTCAAGATGCAGGTCGCTTAATATGTGGATCCGCATCGTCGGATTTTGCCTACCGGGCTTTCCCCACCGGCATGATATACAGCGGGCGCTCGTCGTTGGCGAGGTCCAGGACATTATGAACATCATCGTCTTCAAACGCCCCAACCACTACCGAACCCAAACCGAGGGCCACGGCTTGAAGGCATATATTTTGACCGGCGTGCCCGACATCATTGTGGACATATCGCACACCGCGCCCTTCATACTTTGATGTGGTCCTCTCATAAACCGCCGCCAGGACCACCGACACCGGCGCCTCCTGGATCATGCCCTGCCCGTGCGCCGCGGTGGTCAGTTTCCCCCGCAAGTCACCCTTTTTTCTCATCGTCAGCGAATGCTTCACGGGATCGTATTTATAAACTCCGGGGGTGATATCCTCAACATTTCCAACAACAAGATAGGCCTCCAGCGGGTACCGTGCACCGGCCGACGCCGCCGTTCTCAATCCGTCTGAACTCGTTATGCCCTGAGCCGCCCAAAGTAAATTCGACACCTCGTTCTGGGATAAGGCATCCTCCTTGTACGCCCTCACAGATCTTCTCTTAAGAAAAGCCTCTTCCAGAGACATTTTGCTCTTATGGCGGGGCTTCGGCAGGACGATCGTCGTCATGCTTGTCTTCTTTTCCTTGGGCTTCGCCGTCATTTATTAACCCTCCCTGATTGGCACTCGTAATGGCGGATCATCATACCCTCGGCAGGTTTCATTCCCTGTGGTTCGTAGAATGCCTGCATCTCCCTATCACAGATAAGGTCAATCATATAGAGGCCGGCCAGCTTATCGATCATCCGCCGAACCAGCTCCCCACCGATTCCCCGGCGGCGATAGGCCGGCAGGACTTCAAGAAGGGGGATGTAGGCGGAGAGAACGCCATCCGTCACGGCTGTAATAAATCCAACCACCCGCCCCGTCTTTTCTTCGATGGCCAAAACGGCTTCATCGCTTTGATTCAAGAGCAGGAGGTGCGTCTCGGATGTGGGCGGATGCGGCCACCCCTGAAAGAACCCCACGAGATCCTCGCCCCTGATTCCCATTGTTGAGTCCGTATACCGGATCTTTTCATCTTTCCCTTGCATTTGCCGATCCCGGGTTGCCGTTTTGCAGCCGTAGACGGGGCCGCCATGCGAGCGGCTGGCCGGTTGCAAACAGCCGCGGCTCTTTCCGTAGAAAGAATACATTTGATAGCTATAAAAATGCCACGTGTAGTTTCAATTTCTTCGTCGATTGGTTGACGACATAAACAATATTTCAAATGCCGCGTTTAATCACCAAATCCGGATGTCTCTTCCAAGAGATCGACATAGGACCCATCCAAAAGATCGTCTTTATGGATTTCCAGAACCTTCATGAGTTGATAGGCGTCTTCCATGCCGCTGGTTTGCAATTCATCGTCAATCAGCACAACTTCGAGTTCGACAAATGTGCCGAGTGATTCAACCTCGTCGATATGAATCCTGGTGCGCCCCGAAATATAGACTTCGCGTCTTTTTTTGACGATGGCGCGGACGCCGAGGGCCCGGCTCAGAGCTTCCTTCAGCAGATTTGGTTTACCTATCGGTGTGATGACATATCGCGACTCGGATGGCGCGGTATCGTCATCGCGGTGATAATGTATTAATTCGCCGGTCCCGTCTTCGAATTCGCGCAGCTTCAGCCGGCCTTCGTTGCAATAGAAAAAGGTATCGACCTGGCTGAGAATTTCCGGACCCTTATCAGAAAAACGTTCGGCCAATTGACGGCAGCGCGCCGGATCGACGCATCGGGCCTTAATCTCGACATTTCGCGCCATGTTACCTCTATTCACCAGCCCCGGCATTCAAGCGATGTCCGGCTCCGCGCGGCTGTCAAGGCATCGAGGGCAAGCTCTTTTTTACGCCGACCCAAATTTCAGCGGTTTCGCCCAGCTTGACTTCCGAAGAGGCGTCCACACTTTTGTCCGTCTTCTCGGACAGGCTCGCTTCGTTCAGCCTCTCGGTCAACGTTTCATTGGTAATGTAATCGCTTTGCTCATCCATCATTTGTTTAACTTCATCCGCGCCGCTTATGGAGGACCAGTCCAGGGTAATGCGGTCGGCGACGTGATAACCCGCTGTTTTACGCATATCTTGAACGCGGCGGACCACCTCTCGCGCCCAACCCTCGCGAATCAGCTCAGGATCCAGCAAAAGATCAAAGACCACAAAGAAACGCGCATCTTGCGCAACGGCGTACCCTTCATTCCCTTCGTATGTGACACTGAATTCGCCCGGGTCGAGCCGGAAGTCAGGGGCGGATGGGTTCTCGCCGACCAGCAGCTGTTCACCGGATAGGGTCCACAAATCCTTTTTGACCATTCCGCTGAGACGCTTCATCTCGCCGCCGACCTTTGCTCCCAGCGTGCGGAAATCGAGCTTCACGGAGGGCGCGGCGAATTCTTTGATGTCATCCGGGCTGGTGGCCGCCGGCGCGGCGGCGCCGATCGCGCCCGCCCCCCAGACAACCTCTTTTACATTCAGCTCTTCGGCGATCTGTTGTTTCAGCTCAATACTCAACTCAGGCACATCGGATTCGCGCGGCAAGATTCGGATCCGGCGCATCGGCTGCCGAACCTTGACTTTTGCCTTTTCTCGTACAAAGCGGGCCAGGCTCACCACATCCAGAACAACCTTCATCTGCTCGTTTAATTTTTCATCGACGAGATCGGGGCGCTCTTCTGGAAATCCCGTGAGGTGAACGCTCTCGGGGATTGATTCACCGGACGGATCCAACATCTTGATGGCCGCGGCATGGCCGGCGGCGCCGTCCCCGTTTCGGAACGGCAATATCAGATTGCCGTAAATCTCGTCCGTTAGGAATGGGATGATCGGCGCCATCAGCCGGACATACCCCAGTAAAACATGATACAGTGTGCGGTGCGCTTGTCCTTTATCATCATCAGATTCGGATTTCCAGAATCGCCGGCGCGAACGCCGGATGTACCATGTCGAAAGGTTATCGATAAAAGTTGTCGAAGCGCGCATCAGGTTATCGAACTGATAGGCTTCAAGTCTCTGTCGCGTTTCGGCGACAAGGGCGTAATAGGCCGACAGGATCCATCGATCGAGCCCGTTGTCGCTGATCGCTTTCAGCTCAACGGCCCCCGCCGCCGCCGGATTGAATCCGTCGATCCCGGCGTAGGTGATGAAGAACGAATAGACATTCCACAGCGTGATGAGGTTGCGGCGGACTTCGTTTGCAGCTGTATAACCAAAGCGCAGAATTTGATTCGGGTTCGCGGCGCAATAGAGCCACCGCATGACATCGGCGCCCATCTCTTCCACGGCGACATCAAACCAGATCGCATTGCCGTGGCTCTTATGCATCGGTGCGCCCTTTTCATCGTGGATCTTCTCATAGGCGAAGACCTTTTTATACGGCGAGCAACCTTCCAGCGTCACCGAAGAGAACATCATTGCATAGAACCAGAGGCGGACCTGTTCCCGCATCTCGATCACGACTTCGGCTGGAAACCATTTTTCCCAATAGGGCCGGTCTTCAAAATATTTGAGCGTTGAGAACCCGACAATCCCGGCGTCGAGCCAACAATCGCCGACATCGTTGATCCGTGTCGCGATCTCGTCACAATGTTCTTGAGCCTGTAGCTTTTCGCTATAAGCCGGTTTCGGCGGAACACTCCCGCCTTGGCACCTGATCTTGATCGCGTCGATCCAAGGACGGTGCAATTCGGGCAGATTATCGACAAGCTTCTTATCAACGGCCAGTTCCCGTAACTCTTCGACGCTCCCGACAACCGTCACGTGTCCTTTGGGGCAGACATAAAACGGCAGTGGAAGACCCCAATACCGCTTCCGGGAGATACACCAATCCCCCATATTGTCATACCAGTCCTGTGTCCGCTTGCCGATGCTTTCGGGGATCCACTCGACCTTCAGCGCTTCTTCTTTCATCACCGGCCGGATCTCGTCGCAGCCGATAAACCACTCGCCCTCGACGCGGAAGACAAGCTTCTCTTTGCACCGCCAGCAGAACGGATAGCGGTGTGTATATTTTCCCGACGAAAAAAGCACGCCCTTCTCTTTCAAGTCATCGAGAATCTGTTTCTCGACCTCGAAAACATTCATTCCGGTCAACCAGCCGAATCCATCGATATAGTTTCCCGCCCCGTCGAGCGGCTCCAGCCGGGCCAAACCAAATTCGATACCCAGATCAAAATCTTCAGCTCCGCACCCCGGCGCGATGTGAACAATGCCGGTACCATCCTCATCGCTCACCGCGTCCCATGGGATCACCTTGTGCTCAACACCTTTAACAACCGGAAGGTCGTCAAAGGGGCCGTTGTAGTGCCGTCCAAGGAGCTCTTTCCCTTTGACTGATCCGGTTACTTTATATTCCTTGCCTTCAAAAACAGTTTCGAGCGCGCCGGTGCTGACATAATATAGGCCGCTTTCATACTGGACCTTGGCATAATCCAATTCAGGATGCACGGCGGCAGCGACATTGGAGGTTAATGTCCAAGGCGTCGTGGTCCATACGAGGAGGTATTCGGGATGGGCGGCGGATGCGCCGGCGCTGTCCCCGTCGGTCAGCGGAAAGCGCAAGGTTACGGTGGTGTCTTTGATATCCTGATACGTATCGGTCAGCTCATGCTGCGAAAGCGATGTTCCGCACCGGACACACCACGGCATCGAGTGGTGTCCTTGATAAAGCCATCCCTTTTCGTGACAGGTTTTTAAGAAATGCCAAATAGATGCATTGTTGGTATCACTCATTGTATAATAGGAATCATCCCAATGCATCCACTGCCCAAGACGGATGCTTTGCTCCGTCCAGACACCGGAAAACTTCTCAACCCGCGCGCGGCAGGCCCGGCTGAATTTATCGAGTCCAAAATTCTCAATATCGCTTTTATTTTTAAACCCGAGCTCCCGCTCGGTTTCCACCTCGAGCCAGAGCCCCTGGCAATCAAATCCGTTTTGATACCGTTGGTGATAACCGCGCATCGCCATATACCGCTGGATGGCGTCTTTATACGTTCGGCCCCAGGCATGGTGGACGCCCATGGGATTGTTCGCCGTTACCGGCCCGTCGATAAAGGACCAGCGGGGACCGCTTTCGTTCCGTTCCACCAGCCGCCTGAAAAAATCCTTATCTTTCCAGATCTCGAGAACCTTGTGTTCAAGTTTCACAAAATCGATTTTTGGATCGACGGCTCGGAACCGCCCCGTCATCTTGTCGCTGCTGCCTGTATCACGTCCCATACCGCTCTTGCCCTAACCCCTTCCAATGACACATCGGCTTATACGGCCCCTGGACCATCGTCCTCGATGACATCGAGGACGCCGTTGCCATTGCCTCCGTTGCTTCCTTTGTCTTCGTTATCAGCCTCGCTGGATTCGTCGGCATCATGCGCGCTCACATCTTCCCGAAGCTGCGTCATATCCACGACACGATCGCCTTCGACAAGATTCACCAGTTTCACACCTTGCGTATCGCGCCCCATCCGGCGCACCTCGCTCGATTTTTGACGGATAACCATCCCGCCGGCCGTCATTACCACGACCTCGGGCTCTCCATCCAGCGCCAAGACCATGACGACCGCGCCGGTCTTGTCCGTCAAACGAAGCGCTCTAACCCCTTGGCCGCCGCGGTTATGCGTTGGAAAATCGGTGATCCGCGTTCTCTTTCCATACCCTTCCTCTGTCACAAGGAGGAGGGATTCCACCTCGGGCCGAAGGACAACCATCGCTACCGTTTCATCGTCCTCCCGGGCAAACCGGACGCCACGGACACCGGCGGCGGTCCGGCCCATTGTCCGAACCTGCTGTTCTGAAAAGCGATTCGCCTTTCCATACTTCGTCGTGAGAATCACCTCGGTGTCGCCCTCGGTCAAAACGGCGCTGATGACTTCATCCCCCGGCTCGAGACCGGTCGCGGCGACGCCGCCCTTGCGCGGATATGAATAGGCCTGAAGGGCCGTCTTCTTCACTTTCCCGCGGCGCGTGGCGGTGAGGATAAAGCGGTCCCCCTCAAAATCTTTCACCGGGACAAAAGCGGCGAGAGTCTCATCCTGACCGATCCCGACCAGGCTCATGATCGACCGGCCTTTGGCATACCGGCTTCCCTCGGGAATTTCATACACCTTCAGCCAGTAACACCGCCCGCTATCAGTGAAGAAAAGAATGTAGCTATGTGTATTGGCCACAAAGACATGCTCGAGAAAGTCTTCATCGCCAAGCTTGGCCCCTGTCAAGCCGCGCCCACCCCGTCGCTGACTCCGGTAGCTGCCATAAGAAGCGCGCTTGATGTACCCCTTATGACTGATGGTGATGATCATATCCTCTTGCGGGATAAGATCCTCTATGTCGATCTCGGAGGCCGCCGCGGCGGTGATCTCCGTCCGCCGTTCATCCCCGAAGATCTCATCAGCCTCTGTTAGTTCTTGTTTGATGATCGCAAAGACTTTCGCCCTGTTGCCGAGAATCGATTTGTACTCCTCGATCCGCTTGATTGTCTCGAGGTACTCCTCTTCGAGCTTCTCCCTCTCCAGCCCGACGAGCCGCTGCAGGCGCATCTCAAGAATCGCCTGAGCCTGCCGGTCGCTGAGCGAAAACTCCGACATCAGATTGGCTTTGGCCTCGGCGACTTCCCGGCTGCTTCGAATGATCTCAATGACCCGGTCGATATCGTCCAAGGCCCGTTTCAATCCCTCGAGGATATGGGCGCGCTCTTCGGCCTGATCGAGATCGAATTGCGTTCGGCGTGTAATCACCTCTTCGCGATGATCGAGAAATACCTGCAACATCTCCTTTAGGTTGAGCGTCTTCGGCCGGCCTTTTACAAGCGCCAGAACATTAGCCCCGAAGGTCGTCTGCATTTGTGTATGCTTATACAACTGGTTCAGCACGACTTGCGGCTGCGCGTCGCGGTGCAGTTCAAAGACAATGCGGATCCCTTCGCGGTCGGATTCATCGCGGATATCGGTGATCCCGGTTATATGGCCGCTGTGGACAAGGCTCGCCGCTTTCTCAATGAGAGATGTTTTGTTTACCTGATAGGGAATCTCGGTCACGATCACCGCCATCCGTCCCGGGCGGATCTCTTCGATATTGGCCCGCGCGCGAACCATAATAAGGCCGCGGCCTGTCTCATAACAGGATCGAATTCCCTGGCGCCCCACGATGATACCCGCCGTCGGAAAATCGGGACCCTTAACATGCTCCATGAGTTCATCGATCGAGCATTCAGGGTTGTCAGCCAGGAGATACAGCGCCCTTACGATCTCACCAAAGTTATGGGGAGGAATATTGGTCGCCATTCCCACGGCGATGCCGGCCGCGCCATTAAGGATCAGATTCGGCAGCCGCGCCGGCAACACATCCGGCTCTTCGCGCGTCTCATCGTAGTTCGGACGGAAATCCACCGTCTTGCTGTCGATATCTAATAGCATATTATCTGCGAACAATGTCATGCGGGCTTCGGTATACCGTTCCGCCGCCGCTGAATCGCCGTCGATCGAACCGAAGTTACCCTGCCCGTTGACCAGAGGATAACGCAGGGAGAAATCCTGAACCATTCTCACCATTGTGTCATAAACGGCGAGGGTTCCGTGTGGATGATAATTGCCCGTCACATCACCGGTAATCTTCGCAGATTTGCGGTAGCCCCGATTGTAGTGAAGGCCCAAATCATTCATCGCCACAAGAATCCGGCGCTGCACCGGCTTTAATCCGTCTCTTGCATCAGGGATCGCGCGTGAAACGATAACGCTCATTGCATAATCGATGTAGGAGGATTTCATTTCCTCTTCGATGGCGACCGGTATAATGTTCTCCATATTCGACTCCGTTGCTCTCCATTGCGGCTTCGGCCGGTATCAACACCAGCCGCCCGATTGGTCCGTCTATTAGATATCGAGGTTTTTTACAAGAAGCGCGTTTTGTTCAATGAAATTGCGCCTTGGCTCCACCTGTTCTCCCATGAGGATGGTGAAGATCCGATCCGCCTCCGCGGCGTCGTCTGAAGAAATTTGACGAAGGGTCCGGGTTTCAGGATCCATTGTCGTGTTCCATAGCTGGTCGGGGTTCATTTCCCCCAGACCTTTGTATCGCTGAAGATTCACGCCTTGCTGGCCCATTTCCTCTATGGCCATGTCTTTCTGCCGATCGGTATAGACATAAACTTCTTTCTTGCCCTTTTTTATTTTGAACAACGGCGGCTGCGCAATATAGACATACCCCTCACTAATCAGCTCTTTCATATATCTGAAGAAAAAAGTCAACAATAGGGTTCTGATATGCGATCCGTCCACATCGGCGTCGGTCATGATAATGATTTTGTGATAGCGAGCCTTTCCGACATCAAATTCCTCTTGGCCGAATCCCGCCCCAATAGCCGTAATTAATGTGCGGATCTCTTCGCTTGCCAGGGCTCGGTCGAGACGAGCCTTTTCTACATTGAGAATCTTTCCTCTCAGCGGAAGGATGGCCTGATATCGCCGGTCGCGCCCCATCTTTGCGCTACCGCCGGCTGAATCGCCCTCAACAATATACAATTCTGTCTTTTCAGGATTTCTTTCGGAACAATCAGCCAATTTTCCGGGGAGCGACCCGCTGTCGAGGACTGTTTTCCGGCGCGCCAATTCGCGGGCCTTTCGCGCCGCATCGCGGGCCCGAGCTGCGGAGACAGCCTTCTCAATAACACGCTTCGCAATCGAACCGTAACTTTCGAGGTATTCCGTGAGCGCTTCACCGACAGCTGATTCGACGAGGCCTTTGACCTCTGAGTTGCCAAGCTTTGTTTTTGTCTGCCCCTCGAATTGAGGGTTAACAAGCTTAACACTTAGAATACCCGTCATCCCCTCGCGAACATCCTCACCGGAGAGGGTTTGGTTTTTAAGCAATCCCTCTTTAGAGCCGAAAGTGTTAAGAACGCGTGTCAGCGCGGACTTAAAACCAATGAGGTGGGTTCCACCCTCGAGGGTATTGATATTGTTAACATAAGAAAGAATCGTTTCGGTATACCCGTCGGTGTATTGGAACGCCAGTTCCAAAACAAATCCGTTTTTTTCTTTAAAAATATATATCGGGTCGTTGTGAAGCGGCGTCCGGTTTTCATTCAGGTAACGGACAAATTCGACAATCCCGCCCTCATATTTAAACATCTCTTCGGTCGGGGACTCGGGGTCGCGGAGATCTTTAAGAACAATCTCGATTCCGCGATTTAAGAAAGCCAATTCTCTCAGCCGATGGGCGACGGTATCGACGGAGTAGACGATTTCTTCGAAAATCTTTCTGTCGGCGAAAAAGGTGGTCCGATTGCCTGTTCTATTGGTGCGGCCGATTATTTCCAGGGGTGTTGTCGCTTCACCGCGCTCATAACGCTGGCGGTGGATCTTCCCATCGCGGCTAACCTGGACTTCCATTCGTTCGGAAAGGGCATTGACGACGGAAACGCCGACGCCGTGAAGCCCGCCGGAGACTTTATAGCTCGAATTATCGAACTTGCCGCCGGCATGCAGCATTGTCATGACGACTTCCAAGGCGGGCTTATTTTGTTCAGGATGGATATCAACTGGAATGCCGCGGCCGTTATCATCAACAGTGATCGAACCATCCGCTTCGAGAATCACTTCGATATGGTCACAGAAGCCGCCCAGGGCTTCATCGATACTGTTATCGACAACCTCATAGATCAGGTGATGGAGGCCTTTTGTCCCGGTGGAACCAATATACATACTCGGACGAAGACGAACGCCTTCAAGTCCTTTTAATACCTGGATTGAACCGGCGCCGTATCCATTCTCTGTTGGGACCGGCGCTGTCTTGCTTTCTTCATCCCCACCATTGTCGTTTTCCTTGTCATCCCCTGTATCATCAGCGGCGCCGATAATTTCGATTTCTTTGGTCTCACGGGGTATGTTCTCCGCGCTCAAACCGTTTTCCGGAACCTCTTGTCCGGAGGATCCTTTTTCAGCGGGTCCTTTCGATTCGGTTGCGGACCGGCTGTTTGATGGGCTCTCCGACATCTTGTTTCCCTCTGTTATTCCGGTGGAAAGTAGCCGACGGTCGTCTTAATTTCCTGAAACGGCAATCGGCCGAATCTCTTCTTATACTTATTTATGATCTCTCGCCGAACCATGGTTATCTGCGCGGCCCAGCTGCTACCTGCCGCTTCAACCCAAAGGGTCCCACCTGATATATTTTTTGGGCGGCTCTTCTTTGCGAACTGTGGCCCTACTATTTCGGGCCAAGCATCCAAAACGTGCTGCTTCTTAATACCCGCTTTAAGGCCGCTTTGTTCTAAAAATTTTTTGAGGGCCGCTCCGATGTGTTCCATCCCGGAACCTACTTGGTCATCCTAGAACCTCTATTCATCCGTCAACCGAAGCGGCATGACGAGACATAGAATTGGTTCTTCCGGCGACTCTTCATCCGGTGTAAAAACACCCGCGGTTGTAGATGACTCGAGTGCTATGTTTACCCTTTCGCTTTCCACTGTTTTTAAAAGATCGAGTAAATAGACGCCGTTGAACCCGATTTTCAGATCCACACCGTCATAGTTAACGTCGATCTCCTCATCGCTCTCGCCGACATTTTGGGTTTCAACAATAATCTTCAGTCTGCCCTTTTCGACCTGAAGCTTGACCGGGCGCGTGACCGGATCAGCCAGGACAAGAGCGCGGCGAAGCGCGGCTCTGAAAGCGTGGAGCGGCGCACTCACAACATAGGAGTTGTCCTTTGGAATGACCTGTTCATATCGCGGAAAGGGCCCTTCCAGCAGACGGGTGATGAGGGTTTTCCCGTTAATCTCAAACGCGGCGTAGGATTTTGATCCCGTTATGCGTACAGCCTTACTTGAATCATTCATGATTCGAAGGAGCTGCTGCAGAGCTTTCGTTGGAAGGAGATAACTTAACTTTTCTTTAAAGTCACCTTTGATCGACGCTTGGGCAAGGCGATGACCATTCGTTGCGACCATTCTAATCTCTTCAGGGAAGATCTGCGTATAAACACCGGTAAGTTCCGGACGGGTTTCATCCGAGGCAACGGCGTAACTTGTGCGTCTAATTAATTTTTCGAGTTTGCCGGATTCGATTTCCAGCGTCGTCGCATCCTCCAGCTTCGGTATCTCAGGAAAATCGGTTGGATCAGCGGTGACGATCTTGTAGGTTCCGCCTGATGTTATCTTTAAGACATTCTTTGCGAGCATCAGGGTCACATCTGAAGGTCCTAATTCCTTCACCAGCTCCGTGAACTTCCGAGCCGGTACACAGATCCTTCCCTCAGTCTCAACCTGAAGCCCCTCCACGAGCGCCGCCCGAATGGAAATATCCAAATCGGTGGCCGTTAGAGTCAACTTACCGTCTTTGACCTCCATTAAAACCGTGGAGAGAATCGGCAGCGTGGATTTTGACGGCACCACCGACACCACATCCTGAAGACTCTCCAGAAGGTTTTCCTGTCTGACGGTGAGTTTCATGGGTCCTCCTTGACAGCCGGCGCCTGCCGGTTTCTCAAATTGTTTATAGTGTAATAATGAGTCGATCCAGGGAAGGATGCTCCTTGAAAATCCTCTTTGCACCCTCGATAAGGGCTCATCAAGCCATGACGATCCGTGTGGATCCGACTCAGGTTAGTCTAGGTTAAATCCTATCTCTCGTAAAGCTCTAAAAGCGACATTTGAGAAGGCGGAGATGATTCTTAACTCTTTATATTCTAATAAGTTAGAATACCCTTAGGAAGGGTCCTCCATGGTGTGAAGGGGACTCTCCACAACCACTCTTCTATAACTATTTAAATATTCAAAAATAGTAGTCGTCGTAGAGAAAGTGGTTATGTTGACAACCGATTCATCACCATCAAACAAAAGACCTTGGAGCCGGATGGCATTGTGGAGTTTTTGTTTCGGGATGGGTAAAAACCCCCACCTGCCAACAGTCATAAACTAAGAACAGCTTGTTAACAGCACTTGTCCACATTTAGGAAGATCGGAAATGGGCAAAACTCGGGTCTAGGGCCTGTTGTCGACGGGACGATGCGTCAGGCGTTCTTCGATATCTTGCAACGCGCGTTCCAGCTGGTCATCCTGTACCCTTTTTCGGGCGATTTTCCCGCAAGCATGGAGAACGGTACTGTGGTCCCGATGGCCGAATGAACTCCCTATGTCATTGAGTGTCAAGCTGGTATGTCGTCGGACGAGATACATCGCAACCTGGCGGGCGAGAGCAACCTGTTGGGTTCTCCGTTTGCCTCGGATGGACTCTGCTGTCACGTTAAACACTTGCGCCACATGCTGTTGGATATCTTCAGGACTGAGTTTTCCCGTTGATCCGGGCTCTAAGACATCTTTGAGGACATCCTGGGCCAGATCGACCGAAATCTCGACGTTGAGAAGACGGCTGAGAGCGGCCAGCTTCACCAAGGAGCCTTCGAGGGTCCGGATATTGGAGATGACCCGGGAAGATATAAGCAGGGAGACATCCTCAGGAAGGTAGATTCCCTCGGCGATCGCCTTCCGGCGGAGGATCGCCATACGGGTCTCGATGGTCGGCGGCGAAATATCGGTGACCAATCCCCAATGAAACCGGGAGATCAACCGCTGTTCGATATTCTGTATCTCCTTGGGGGGTCTATCGCTGGTCATGACGATTTGCTTCTGGGCGTCATGAAGGGCATTGAAGGTGTGGAAAAACTCCTCCTGCGTCGCCTCCCTGCCAGCCAGGAAATGAATATCATCGATAAGGAGAACATCGAGATTTCGGTATCGCTCGCGGAAACCGGCGGTGTTTCCCTGGGCGATCGCCTCAATCAGCTCATTCATGAATTTTTCGCAGTAGACGTAAACGATTCGGCAGGATGGGGTTTGCTGCTGAATCTGGTGCCCGAGCGCCTGCATGAGATGGGTCTTGCCGAGCCCGGTCGACCCGTGGATAAAGAGCGGGTTATAGGCTCTTCCCGGATCCTTGGCGGCGGCATGGCACGCGGCATGGGGAAATTCATTGCTCTTCCCGACCACGAAGTTATCGAAGGTGTAACGCGGATTCAAACGGGCGCGGAGGGGCGAGTCTGCTTGTGGGTGGTAGGAAAGGCTGTTTTTGATTTCAATCGGGAGAGTGGTCGAGGGCCGACGGTCGACAGGGGCCGCCGCAACAGCGCCGGAATTGGTTTCAGGGCTGTCCTTATAATAGTTGCTGTTCACTGACCACTGAATCGCCAGTTCTTCACCAAAGGCGCGAGTAATCGCCTCCTTTAGGAGTGGTAAGTTGTGATGCTCGAACCAATCAATGAAGAAGGGGTTGGGAACCTCAATAACGATTCGTCCCTTCCCTGCTTCGAGAGGATGAATAGGAGAAAACCATGTTTCAAATCTTTGACTTGGGACCTTTTGGCTAATCCATGCCAGTGCGGTGCCCCAGGCCGAGGTGCTGATGGACTGAGCCTCCACTGAAGCTTCCCCTTCCCTGCCTCTAGTTATCAACACACTTTTCCACAAACTGTAAGCCGGAACGTACCACCCCACCCTGCCCTTGGATTCCAGAGACGAGGATCCCCTAATAAGATATGAACACTCTTCACATCATATGTTGAAAACTCTGGAACTTCTTTTATTGTAGTCTGTTACCTAAGAAGGGCCGGCTTGGCGGAAGTGGTTTTCCACAGGCGTCCGGCCCGGGTGTCGAACCAAAGGGCCATCATGCCTTGCCGAATGGGCCACTGTCTGTATCTTCGCTTTACTACTTGTAAACAATGACTTATTTGGCAAGGCTGAAGCAGAATATCACCCGCGATATGGCGTCGCAATTCGAATCTAGTGATTACAGAAAAAAGAATTAAAAAGCGCTCTTCAGCACTGTGCGAGCGGTGACTTGTAAGGTCTGCAGGAGGGGACTCGGAGAGATAAGGGGTTGACCGGCCGGCCCGATCTCCTCTAGCATCATTCAAATAGTCATAAACACATTCAGAGAGGACTCTATTTTTTAGGGAAGGCCATTCACTATTGAGGAGAGTTGACGTTGAAACGAACATTTCAGCCCCATAATCGGCGTAAAAGAAAAGTACACGGCTTTCGAAGCAAGATGCGCACAAAGGCGGGTCGTGGTGTTTTGAATCGTCGTCGGAGAAAAGGACGCGCACGCGTCTCCGTATCTTAATGGTTGCCATGCGGCCAGAACTCCATGGCCGGAATAACTAGCACTCTTCGCAAACGCCGGGATTTCCAAAAGCTCTACGAGGAAGGCCGAGCCTACCACGGAGTGAATCTCGTCGTTATGATCCGTCGCACCGGTGAATCACCCGGGATGTTGGCGTTTGTGGCAAGCCGAAGAGTCGGTTCCGCCGTACGGAGAAACCGCGCAAGGCGTATTTTGCGTGAAGCTTTTCGAACCCTTGGCGTAGATCTTAGAGAAGAAGACGTACACATCGCCTTCATAGCCCGCGCCACCTGTGCAACAGTGAAGATGCAAGTCGTGCGGGATGAAATGAAAAGAATTCTAAAAGTGGCGGGAATCCTGCGTACGGATACAGAGATTGATAACCGCCCGGCCTAGCGCGAACGGTAATGAATATCAAAAAGAGCCAGCTGGATAGAAGGCATCAAGTTAAGACACGCGGATCAATCGGGTCAGAGATTTTGATCCTTCTCATTATAGTTTATCGGAAAATCGTATCCCCCTGGATTCCCGCTTCATGCCGGTATATGCCGACCTGCTCACAATATGGGCTGGATGCCATAAGGATGCATGGCGCGATCCGAGGCGGCTGGCTGACAACGAAAAGGATCCTCAGGTGTCATCCTCTGGGCGGTGACGGATATGACCCTGTTCCATTCAAGGATGAAATAAAAAACGCAAAGGGCGCGCATAATGGATAAAAGGCTTTGGCTGGCCATGGTATTGGCCATCCTCGTGTTATTTGTATCCGACCGGCTTTTTGGACCAAAGCAGGGTCCTGTTAGAACCGCGATAACGGAAATGTCGGATTCCACCTCCGTGCCGGCGTCCGGCACCCGGTCGGGGTCGCCCGATCTTTCGGCGGTGACCACAGAACCGGCGAGCGGCACCTTCGACTCGATGGCCGCCGCCGCTCCGTCAGAGGAGATGGTAAACCAGCTTCTCACAGCCAACGAGCCCGAAGAGATCACCATCGCAGGCGCCAAATATCAAGCCACATTGAGCCGCCGGGGAGGCGTCGTATCGAGTTTTATCCTGGCCGAGTATACCGATGCCGAAAATCAGCCGGCCAACCTGATCCGCGATGAAGAGAAGGGTGTGCTGGGTCTTACGATCGAAACACCGGATGGTATCCTGGATCTGGCGGAAACCGAATTTCACGTAGAAACACGGAAATCGGGCGGCATGACCCGCGTGGAATTTTCCGCCGAGGATGCCAATGGGGTTCGCGTAACAAAGACCTATCTCTTTCACCCCGACAGCCTCGCCTTCCGTTTGCAGTTGAAGGCCTCCGGAATCCCCAATGGCGACGGAGCGGCCCGGTATGGAATCAACTGGGGCGAGGGGATGCCGTTACTGGAAGTGAAACCTGCGTATGACCAGGCCGGTATGGCCTCCGTGGCCTTGATCGGGAAGGATTTTGTCAAAGATGGCGGCGCCTCGATGCGGGGAATGGGTTGCAGCGGGGGCGGCGGAAAAAAAGATCAGTGGGAGTTTGAGAACCACGACGGGATGATCCATTGGGCGGGGGTGAGGGATAAATATTTTCTCGGCGCCATCATTCCAGAGAACGCGCTCGACGCCCGGGTGCGGACCGAAAGAAACTCAGGCAGGAACATTGCACGGACCCAATTGATTGTTCCGGTGGACCTCGACGGCACCGTCGCGCGCAACTTCATGGTCTATCTCGGGCCGTTGAAACACAATGAATTGCAGGCCCTCGGTGTCGGGCTGGAGCGGGCCGTCGACCTTGGGATGAAGCCGATCATCCCCATCAGCAGGCTGGTCCTGTGGTGCATGACGACATTATATAAGGTCATTCCGAATTACGGCATCGTTATTCTTATCGTTTCTGTTCTGGCCAAAATATTAATGTATCCGCTGACAAAGAAGAGCCTCAACTCGATGAAGAAAATGCAACTCGTCAAGCCGGAGATGGACGAGATCAACAAAAAGTACAAGGACGATCCACAAAAGAAGCAAAAAGCGATGATGGCGCTTTATAAAGAGCACAGCATCAACCCGGTTGGCGGCTGTCTTCCAATGGTCCTTCAGATGCCGATCTTTTTCGCGCTCTATAGTGTTTTGTACAATGTAATCGAGATGAGAAAGGCGCCGTTTGTTTTTTGGATCAAGGATCTCTCGCTTCCCGATAATGTTGGAAATATCATGGGTGTACCGATAAATCCATTACCGGTCATCATGACGGCAACTATGATTTGGCAGCAAAAGTTGACACCGACGGACCCGCGACAAGCGACGATGGCAATGATAATGCCGATTATGTTTCTTTTCTTCTTCTACAATCTTCCGTCCGGACTCGTATTCTACTGGACGGTAAACAATGTTGTTTCTGTAATTCAGCAGCTTTGGATTAAACGAGGCGACAAGCCGGTTTCTTCAGGGAAAGGTGCTGAAAGGAGGGATTATGCAGTTGCATCCAAGGGATGATGAAGAACATGGAGGCCTCAGCGAAAAGAAAGAGGTCATATCACAGGGGAAGACTTTAGATGAAGCCGTCCAGCGCGGAATTGAAGAGCTGGGAATTCGCAAGGAAGATGCCGAAGTCGAAGTTCTGGATGTTGGCGGTTCCGGACTCATGGGCCGGATTCGAGGGAAGAGCGCAAGGGTTCGTGTAAGGGCCCGCGATAC
Source organism: Candidatus Eisenbacteria bacterium (assembly GCA_018831195.1). Lineage (NCBI taxonomy): Bacteria > Candidatus Eiseniibacteriota > Candidatus Eiseniibacteriota bacterium. The sequence goes on from JAHJDP010000118.1 coordinate 101,047, forward strand.
ACGCGAACAAAAGCTCAAGGAAGTCACGGCGGAGATCCTTCAATTGATGGAAATCGACGCCGACGTTTCTATGAATGGAAATGATGGGAATTACCGTATTGAAATTACAAGCGAGGGCGCGGATGGCCTCCTCATCGGCCGCAGAGGAGAGACACTCGAGGCGCTGCAGCACATCGTTCATCGCGTGGTCGCGGGCGGCGAGGGCCCGCTCTTTATCACTGTCGATGTATCCGGTTACAGAGAACGCCGCCGGCTCTATCTGGAAGCCAAAGCGCGCGAATTAGCGAGTGTGGCCCTCAGCCAGCGGCGGGAGGTTCTTTCAGAGCCGCTTACCGTCGGCGAGAGAAGAATTTTTCATTCGGCGTTGGCCGAGATTCCTTATGTTCAAGCCCGTGCGCTTGGCGAGGGAATGCATAGAAAAATCGCTGTTGGACCGGCATCTGAAGGCCGGGAACGGGATGGGCGGGGTCGCAGTGGCGGCTACCGGGAATCTTACGATCGCAGCGATGGCGAACGAGGACGATATGACCGTGGCGATGGTGACCGCGAACGGGGCCGGTATGACCGCGGGGAGCACCACGACCGGCACACCCCAGACCGGCAACCCCCCGAGCGCCACACCCCAGACCGGCAACCCCCCGAGCGGGATCGATATGACAACCGGAACAGTTATGAAGAGGGATACTCCTCATTCAGCCGAAACCTCCGAACTAACAATTCCAATACCTCTCGCCCCGACACCCCCCACCCTGATACCTCCCGATGGGAAACCGAACAACCGGAAGATTCCCGCGGTATCCCGCCGGCGCCCGAAAGCGCTGTTGGGCGCGAGTGGATGAGGCAGCCTCAGCAAAACCGGCATCGTAGATCATCAGGCGGCAGCACAGAGTTTCTTTCTCCAAGCCGCGGCTTTGCCGGATCCGGATACAGCGGCGGGCGGCGACAGGAATCAAATGATATGCGCCAGCGCCGGGAGACTCGGGGAACACCGAATCGGAAGCCGAGCATCCGGCCTCGTGAGGACGAGAATGGCGGAGCTCAAAAAGCCGACGAGGAATAAATCCCCATTACACGGTGTGCCAACCGATACGATAACCGCAATCGCTACGGCCCCGGGGCACGGGGCCGTGGCTATTGTCCGGGTTTCCGGGCCACGGGCCATCTATCTTTGTGACGATCTCTTCCGGGGAAGAAAAAAGCTCGCTGATCTCCCCGGCGGCCGAGCTGTGACCGGATGGATAACAGACGGCGACGAAGAGCTCGACGAAGTCGTCGTCACCCTTTACCGATCCCCCAGAAGTTATACAGGTGAAGACCTGGTTGAGATTTCCTGCCATGGGGGGCCATCCGCCGGGTATATCCTCAACGCGCTCATAGGCTATGGCGCCCGGCCGTCACGACCCGGGGAGTTTACCAAACGCGCTTTTCTGAACGGACGGATGGATCTCAGCCAGGCCGAGGCTGTCGCCGCATTGATAAATTCCTGCGGACGAGCCGCGCATCGCGCTGCCTTGAGATTATTAAAAGGGCGTTTGCGGGAACGGCTGGAACCGATTTATGAAGAGGGGCTCATGATTCAATCCCGCCTCGAGGCGGCGATTGAGTTTCCAGAAAACGTCGGCGACGACGAGCCGAGGATTCGCGAGGGTTACTTCGCCGAAGTGTCCGGGGGCCGCGGCGAAGAGCATCCGCCGACAAGCATTGAATTGACCCGGCTGAGGGAGCAGGTAGAAGCGCTCCATCGGCAGGCCGGCCGATCTGACCTGTTGTTGAGTGGATACCGGTGCGTTCTCGCGGGGACGGTCAATGTCGGGAAGTCGTCATTGTTCAACGCTTTGCTGAATCGGGATCGCGCGATTGTCACCGAAGAGCCGGGAACGACGCGGGATACCCTGGAGGGCATCCTCGAGGTGGAAGGAATTCCGGTGACCCTTGTCGATACAGCAGGGATTCGCTCGCCGTCGAGCCGCTCCGAGGCGGAGGGTACACGACGGTCCCGCGAAGAGCGCCAATCGGCCGACCTTGTCCTAGAGGTGCTGGATATCAGTCAGTCGCCGGAAGCCAAACTCACAGGAGCGCATAAGAATGAGACGGAAAAGGCCGACACATTGATACTTTTAAATAAGTCCGATCTCCCCTGGCATCCTGAATGGGAAAAACATCAACCCGAAGACGCCTTGGCCGTTTCCGCGCGTACGGGAGCTGGAATGGACCAGGTCCGCGAAGCGATTGCAAAGCGGCTACGGGGTGCTCCGCATGAGGAGATTTTACTGAGTTTGCGCCAGCGGGAAGATCTGGCGCGGGCCGCCCGCCACCTAAGCGTTGCGGGAAACTTATTGGAAAACAAAGAATTACCTGAGCTGATCAGCTATGAAATCGGCGAGGCAGTCCAGTCTTTCGGCGGAATCTTGGGTCGCGATCCGTCCGCGGAGCTGATGGAAACGATATTCTCCCGCTTCTGTATTGGAAAATAAATATTAATGAACTTTGATGTGTTGATTGTCGGTGGCGGTCATGCCGGGATCGAGGCGGCCTATGTTGCGGCCCGCCTGGGCGCGAAAACCGCCCTTGTGACCCTCTCCCGGGGGACCATCGGCCAGATGTCCTGCAATCCGTCTATCGGCGGGATCGCCAAGGGGCATCTGGTGCGCGAGATCGACGCCCTGGGTGGCTGCATGGGGCAGTTGGCCGACCGGGCGGGGATCCAGTTCCGGATGCTCAACACACGCAAGGGTCCGGCCGTCCGCGCGCCCCGCGCTCAAGCCGACAAGGTGCTGTATCACCTTGAAGCTCTTAAGGTTCTGGATAACGCTTCCGGCCTCACCCTACTCGAGGGGTGTGTTGAAAGGATTGTTTTCAAGGGTGGAAGGATTGAAGGGGTCGCGATCCGTCGGGTCATCGACAGCGCCGGGGAGCGTTGGGATAACCCCATCCTCTCTCCCACCGAAGAAGTTGTTGGGTGCCGGGCGGTGATTCTCTGTACTGGAACCTTTCTCAATGGAAAAATCTATCGAGGGATGGAAACCCATGTGGGGGGACGTGACGGCGAGCCGGGTCCGGGTGGACTGGCGATCTCGATGAATGAATTGGGATTGAAATTAAACCGACTGAAGACGGGAACACCGGCGCGGCTCGACAAGGCCACAATCGATTTCAGCAAAACAGAGAGTCAGCCGGGAGACGATCCGCCCCCACGGTTTTCCTATTTGGACGAGCGCCCCCCATTGTTGCCGCAGGTATCCTGCCATATCACAAAGACAAATGAGGCGACACATGAGGTTATACGGCGCAATCTTCACCGCTCGCCCCTCTATGGCGGATCGATTGAGGGGCGCGGGCCTCGATACTGCCCATCGATCGAAGACAAAGTGGTGAAGTTCCCCGATAAGCTGAGCCACCTGATCTTTCTTGAGCCGGAGGGCTTGGATGTCCCGGAGATTTACCCGAATGGAATCTCCACGAGCCTGCCCGCGGATGTTCAAGAGGAATTCATCCGGACGATGCGGGGGTTGGAGCGGTGCGAGCTTCTCCGGGCCGGATATGCCGTTGAATATGATGTTGTCATCCCGACTCAAATCGATGAGTACCTCGGGGTGAACACCTGTCCCGGATTGTATCTCGCCGGTCAGATCAACGGCACATCCGGATATGAAGAGGCGGCTGCGCAGGGACTCATCGCGGGAATCAATGCGGCGCGATGGGTGCAGGGACGGGAACCGTTTAGTCTCAGGCGAAGCGAAGCCTATATAGGTGTTCTTATCGACGACCTGATCACAAAGATTCCAACGGATCCGTACAGAATGTTCACCTCCAATGCCGAATTCCGGTTGCTGCTCCGGCAGGATAATGCCGACCGGCGCCTTTCCGAAAAAGGCTATCAGTTGGGTATCATGGACGATGGGGCCTGGCGCCGGATTCAAGAACGCTGGAATCGCACGGATCGTGAAATGGATCGATTGAAACAGACATCATTTAACAAGTTTTTTGACGGAGAGGCAAAGAACAGCACGATTAGGACTGCATCAACACAAACCCGGGTCAAAGATTTTGAGATGCCGAGGGATGGAGGAATGCCCCTATCGACGTGGTTGCGCCGGCCGGAGATCACCTACAAGGATTTGTTAAAGGCAGGATGGGAATCGGGTCTGGATTCCGCAGCGATGGCCTGGATAGAGGCGGAGATCAAATACGAGGGATACATTGTTCGCATGACGGCCCGGCAGAGGGAGGTCGATCTGCTGGATGATGTGGAAATCCCCGATACCTTTTACAATCTTCTACAGAAGGGCCTCCCCGGGTTTCCGGTTGAGGCGACCGAGAACCTCCTCGAAATTCGGCCGAGGACATTGGGACAGGCCGGCCGGCTTGCGGGCGTGCGCGCCGCGCACATCGATTTGCTGAGTATTCATGTTCGATCGCTGGAAGGGGCGGCGCAGGATAGGATACAGAAAGAAACAACAAACGAGATATAGAGAGAGTTGAGGTTTCGATGGAAAGCAGAGATCGAAAAAGCGGACCTGGCAGCCGGCGCCCGAAAACAAAGAGGGTGCAACGTAAAAGAGGCACACAGAGAGTACAAAGAAAGGTGCGGCCGCCGGGAAAAGGTATGCCCGCGAGAGGAGTGCGGCATATAACAATTCCCATAGATAAATTCAAGGAAGAGTATAATTCCCAGCTCGACACACTGGCGGCAAGGCTTGCCGAGCACGGCCTGGAGTTAAACGCCGGCCGCAAAGAGACGCTGTATCGCTTTGCGCTCCTCATCGCGGAGCGCGCCCAGGAGTTCAACCTGGTTTCGAGGGGAGATCTTGAAAGGGTCATAGATAAACATGTCGGAGCCTCTCTTGGGCCGCTTCTATATGTAAAAACCGATCCGAGGTCCCTCTGGGTCGATATCGGGTCCGGGGCCGGCCTGCCCGGGATGGTACTGAAGGCCTGGGAACCGGAGCAACCCATGCTCTTCGTTGAATCAAGCGGCAAGCGGTGTCTTTTCCTGGAAGAGGCCGGTCATCGCTTGGGATTGGGTGTGGCCGTGAAACAGGCCCGGTGCGAAGAGCTATCCATACAAAATCTCGTGCAAGCCTGGGGAGGGGCCTACCCGATTCGACATTTCGTCTATTTTATGAGAGCCGTAGATCCTTTGCTGAAAGCAAGTTCCTGGGTTCCCTCGCTGATGACACCCGGCGATCTCTGGCTATTCTATACGGGGATTGGGTGGGAAAAGTTGTATGAGAGTTGCCGAGAGGAACTGGAGGCATCTTCCATGAAACTTATTAAATGCCTTGAAGTTCCATGGTCGCCTGGCCGGATTTTGATCTTTGAGAAGGATGTTAGGGAATAAGCGGTAACTGTTTTATTGGATTACCGGTACACGAAAGCATCATTTAAAAGCACCTTCTTTCGCCTTTGATGCCGGGACTCACAGAGGCCCTCTGCTGGCAGGATTCCGCACTGAAGAACCTCATCATTTGAAGGTCCCACATTCTCACTCCCCAAAATCACAGATTCTGGATGCGGAATGGATCCCAAAGGCCTCTTAAGTCTTCGCTCTTGGTTTCATTTTATTCTGGAGTGTAATTCCATAAAAAATAAAGAGTTGTTGTGCCATATTTATCAAGGGCGGACCACCTGTTTATCATTCCGATACACGAGGTAGGATATTTCGCACAGAATGCCCCTGTTGAAAACAGGAACAACTGATTCTCACCCGCAAAAAACGAACGCGACAAGGGGCGAGCTCGGCACGTCCGGACCGCCGGCCTCAATTCCACCCTACCCGGCTTGCTGGGATTGCCGCCCAGGCACGCCCCCGGGGTTCGGGAAGCCCTGGATTACCACTAACCCGCCCCAAAATCCGGACAGGATCGTCAACCCCCCAATTCGGATATCGCACCCGGACTGTTTCACGTGAAACGAGACTGGGTCCAACGGGCGATATTTCCACCCGTTGTTAATGTTACGAGGCAAAAATCGCGAGATTAGAGCGGAAATCGACCCGAATGTCGATGCCTGGACGCCCCCAAAAGGGGCAACCCGGCGATTATGTTCATTATTCTTCTGAAACTAATTAAAATATCATAGGTTGCCCAATCTTTTCTTGACCGGACACCGTTTCTTTCATAATGTTTGCATCTAGTTAAGGGGGCGGCTGGGATGTCGTTTATATGACGTCAATTGGACGATAGATCATCAATCAACGATCTGCATCGATTGACAGATGGAGAACAGATAACTCCCCGAATAGGCATTCAATTAGAAAAGATTCACGGCCGACGAAGACGAGAACAACACAAGGACGGCACAGGCTCTCCCAGACAGAGGGAGGTTCAAATGTATTGGGAAGGCAACTTTCATAGCGATCCAGGTGGGAATGGATCCCGAGGGATCGCGCAGGGGCCTAACAATGGAGACAAGGATCCGCCGATACACCATGGCGCAGGATCTTCGTCGATCATGATGGATTCAGCGAGGGAGACATCATCAGATGATTCGACGGGACAAGACCAGTGGGAAAGCGGGAACTCGGTTCTGCCGGAAATACAGCCCGCCCCACCCAGGACCGCCTGCAGGGTTTTATCTATTGCAAACCAAAAGGGTGGCGTCGGCAAGACGACGACAGCCATAAACCTAAGCGCTTCATTGGCTATGGCTGGCAGGCGCATTCTTGTTCTCGATATGGATCCCCAGTCGAACGCGACCTCCGCCTTGGGGCAAAAGGTGGATCATACAACCCGCACAATCTATGATGTGCTGCTGGGTGAGGCGACGCTCCGAGAAGCGATCCTGACAACCGATGCGCTGGGAATACGAATCGTACCCTCTTCCCCGCAATTCGCCGGGGCCGAAGTGGAACTCGTGTCGGTGGAGAATCGCGAGTTCCTGCTCAAGGAGCAGCTTGATGGTCTGAAATCTGAGTACGATTACGTAATTATCGACTGTCCTCCCTCTCTCGGGTTGCTCACCGTCAATGCCCTCTCTGCCTCAGATGGCGTGATCGTTCCTATCCAGTGCGAATATCTGGCGCTAGAGGGGCTTTCTCATTTACTTGAAACACTTCAAGCGGTTAGGAAGTCATTGAACCCCAAGCTACGGGTAGAGGGGCTCCTTTTGACGATGTATGACGGCCGATTGTCGCTCTCTCAGCAGGTGGCGAATGATGCGCGGACCTACTTTGGATCACGTGTCTATCGAACCATGATTCCGAGGAATGTGAGGCTTGGTGAGGCGCCCAGCTTTGGGAAACCCGTTATTCTATATGATCGGGCATGCGCCGGATCAATGAGCTATGTAAATTTGGCAAAGGAGATTATGGAGAATGAGTCGCAAGGCGTTGGGGCGTGGTCTGAAAGCGCTCATACCGGACTCCCCGGCTGAGAGGCCAACCCTCGTTGAGGATTCGGCAACGAGGCTCTCGATTAGCGAGCTAAAACCTAATCCATTTCAGCCCCGGCGCGAATGGTCCGATGCGGAGCTCCAAAACCTCGCCGAATCGCTGAAGATTCATGGGCTCCTCGAACCCATTCTTGCCCGACCCGCCTCTGGTCAATATGAGATTATCGCGGGCGAGCGCCGAGTGCGGGCCGCCCAGCTTCTGGGATGGACTCATATTGAAGCCCGCATTCGGAGCGTTTCAGATGAAGAGGCTCTTCAATTGGCGCTGGTCGAGAACCTTCAACGCAAAGATCTCAATCCGATGGAAGAAGCACGTGGCTACCGAGCGTTGGCGGAACAATTCTCCTGGACACACGACAGGGTTGCAAATGAGGTCGGAAAGAGCCGAACAGCCATCTCAAATTCATTGAGACTTCTTAAATTACCAGAGTCCGTCAAGGAATATGTTTCACGTGAAACACTCTCGGAGGGCCATGCTCGAACGTTACTTGGGCTTCCGAATCCGGCTATGCAAGAGCGCCTGGCGGGGGACTGCGTCTCAAAGGGTCTATCTGTGAGACAACTTGAGAAAATGGTCCGCCAATTGGCTAAAAGGCTCGAAAGCCGCGGCCGAAAGGGGCGAAGCACGCCAGGGAGAGAAGAAATCCAGGCCCTGCAACATGCTATGACGCAAGCGATGAGCATGGATATTTCTATCAGTGGAAATCGAAACCGAGGTGCTGTAAGGATTCGATATGGGTCAAGGGAGGAGCTGGAGGGATTGATTGCCAGGCTTGGTATTGTCATTCATTGATGGATCGGCCGGCAAGGCATACAGAGACCAGAGATCCCCAATAGGCGGCTGAATGGAAGAAATAAAGGAAATTCCCGCCCCGGCGTTCGGGAACGATGAGTATTCCATCCTCATCACACCCCCAGGGACGGGACGAATCTACAAGTTGCAGATTAAGCCCTGGCAACTCCGCCTCGGAGTGGTGGTTGGAATCTTATTCCTATCGGTTGTACTGATCGGCGCGGCTTTCTATGGAAAAATCCTCATACAGGCCCGCACAACCGCTGGTTTGCAGGCCGAGGTGGAGTTGCTTCATACTCAACTGGCCCAACTCGAGATACTCCAAATAGAGGTCCAGAAGCTGGAAAGATTTCGGAAAGACGTCTTGGAATTGACGGGTATTTCAGAGCCCCGAATCCAGGCAGATGAGGAGGGTTGGGAAAAGGACAGCGAGGGTATAGAAGAAAGCTCAGACAGCAGGAGCAACCGAGTCAACCGGATGGAGATGGCTGATGCCCTGCGGGGAGAAGATGTTGCGGGCCAGGCGCAACGGATTTATCCAGAACAGCTTAAGCTGGTTAGGAGTCTTATATTCCAGCGACCCTGCCCCGGGCCCATTTCGAGGGGCTTTTCGATCGGAGCTTCTGGCGGAGAGATTCACTCTGCCGTTGATCTTGCAGGAAGCGTAGGGACTGGGATTGCCGCCGCCGGGCCGGGCGTTGTGATCCGAACCGAAAAGGATGATGTCTTTGGTCTCGTTGTCGTTTTGGGACATGGAGGGGATATTCAAACCCTCTATGGACACAATTCAAAGATTTTAGTGTCCCAGGGTGAGCGAGTTGAGGCAGGGCAACTCATAGCAGAGATGGGGAATACCGGGCTTAGCTCGGCGCCCCATCTCCATTTTGAAATCCGATTGAAAGATCAACCCATAGATCCAGCGGAGATTATTACATCTCTTCGACCGGAAAGACTAAAATAGAAACAGGGGAAAAAGAGAGGCTTGGTGAAGCATGTCTTGGTGGCGTAAGAGTTCAGAGGGAAAGCAGCCGGTGTCTCCGACGGCGGGGAAGGCGCCTCCCCCCCAGGCAACACCACTTACTCACGCAGAAAAGGATCGTAGGCCGAAGTTTGGTTCCACGACAAGGGAGACGCCCATGATTCCCCAAGGAATTACGATAAATGGAAATATGGAAGGTGCGGGCCACCTGATTATTAACGGAACTGTCCGTGGAAACGTTAACATCAAGGGGCGACTTGAAATAGGAGTCCAGGGCAGTGTTGACGGCGATTTAAGGGCCGAAGAACTTCTTGTCGTGGGCGCCGTTAAAGGAAATATCTACTGCTCCAGCAAGCTGTTACTCCGAAGCGGCTGTCGTGTGACCGGAAATCTACTTTGTGCGGGCCTCATTATGGAGGAGGGGGCCTGGTTGAAGGGGCGCTGTCAAATGGGTCGTCAAAACCAAACCCCCATCTCGGCGCCGGGAGCAACGTCTGGGAAGAGCTCCAATCAGGTACTTGGCCAAGCATCAGGTAAGGTTTCACCCCAATCACATCAAAACGCCGGCCCGGCAGGACCACAGGAACAGGTTCCAATGAAGAGCGGCGTCCTCGGATCAACGTCGTCAGAGAGCACGCCGTCGTCCTCACAATCGTCGAGACCCTGAGGGGCCGAAATCTCATTACAAGAAGTTATAAATCAACGATTATGTATATGATTTATGCCGTCGAGATGACTTGGCGAGAATTCCCAATAAAAACCAACGAACACATCGATATATTTTAATAACAATCAATCCTGAAATTGATGTGGGCATGAATACAGACAACGTTTGTCGATGTGTTTGTCTTTAATATTCATGAATATTTATTTCATAAGAGTGTCGGCTAAAGTGGCACTAACCCTTTCTTTTGGGTGCTCATTGCGTCAAATGTCGCAACCCAATGATTGAAAG